>JAKAAK010000202.1 GCA_021797025.1 Thermoplasmata archaeon | reverse complement strand
TTATCATTAAAAAATTATTAAATAATAACAAAAAATCATGAGTAATTCGCAATAACATATTATTCAAAATTTTGCAAGCTGGATAGTGTACATAAATTTATGTTTCCATAAATATTTACTTATATCTACATTTTCAAAATCTGCTATGCTTATATTTTTATATCCCGTGTTTTATTACCTCCATATTCTAAAGAGATGCCCTTTTCTATTATATATCTGGTAATTTCCTTTTAGATTTATAAACATAAATTTAACCCAATCATCATTACTATATATAGATATTATAGTACTTATTTGTACTAGACCTTGTAACTCCTTATTTCTATACATTTTTGTTAAGTCCAGATTGACTTTTAATATAAGTTATTTATCATATAGTCTGCTATATGATACTTATTGCGGGTTATTGATTTCTAACTTCTTCTACAAAATTATCCATATTATAATAAAAATTTTTAAATGAAAATCTATCCATTGAATCTATAATAGTTTTTATAATATCAAAATCGATATTTTTTATCTGCTCAACTGCTTCATCTATGGTATTAAACCCATATCCATACCTGCCATGTTCTATTATATCCTCCCATGGCCCGCCACTTTCCGGAACAACCGGTACCAATCCATATGACATTGCTTCCAATATTGATATCCCATAATGTTCTCTTCTGTTTAAATGCAGGTATATAGCCGCCTTCTTTAATAGGGCAATTTTATCTTCCTCGTTTATATTTGCCCTGATCTCTACATTATCCGGTTTGTTTTTAATTAAGTTGCTATAATATGTTTCATCGCCTTTATTCAATGCTCCTGCTATTACAAAACTATAATTTTTTAACTTATCGGCAATTTTGAACAATGCCTCGTAATTTTTGCGAATATCTATTCTACCGATACTCACAACTAAATTTTTGTTTTTTAATGATAAATCCAGCTTGTTTTTAGACTCAACAGGAATATATACAACTTTCATAATATCAGGCTGAATATTTAGCAGAGGGAATAATTTACTGGATATTTTTATGGTGTAATTGCTATTAACGTAAAAATTAGCATTGTTATATAATTTATACATCCCACTTGTTTTGATAAAATTAAAAATTATTTTATTCTTTATATTTCCATATTCATCAATTATCTGGTCAAGGAAAGAAAAGCCATGCAAGGCATTAATATTTGCTTTATACAGGAACATATTTGGATGATTATTAAATGTTAAATCGAACTGGTTCTGTATATAGTGCTTTAAGAATCTTTTTGTTCTCGCTACGTAATAATATAAAAATGGCAGTTTCATATTCTCTCTAAAATAATATGGAGTTTCTATTATATTTTCATAATGCATGTAAGTATGCTCCCTGTCAAGAGCAAGATATGTCTTTCCATAGTTTTGATTAAAATAGTCAAGTAAAAGTTTGGATAAAATCTGGCCACCACCAATTCTAGAAAATTCGTCTATCAATAAGACTTTCATTAAAAGCAAATGCAGATCGGATATAAATTAATTTAGCCCTACCTGAAAAAATACCATCCAACTATGTACTTACAGGCATATATTTTTTCACTCCTATTATTTCACTCCGCTTATATTTGATTATATAAAAAAGCTGAAACCGTCCTGGAGAAATGAATACGAAATTACAGAAGCTATCCAGTTGCTCTTAAGGTATAATAGGAATATTGGATACGATATAATAGATGGATGGTGGAAATATACAGGAACAGTACATGATATACTTGCTGCTAATATGCTCATACTGGATAGAGGAGAAAACATTGAAGAAAGGGCTAATGTAAAAGGAAAAGTTGCAATCGGGAAAAACGTTGTTTTATCAGATGATTCCCTTATCAGGGGTCCGGCTATCATTGGAGATAATACTGTTATACAGGATAAAACATTTATAGGGTCGTATACAAGTATCGGTGATAACTGCACCATAAAAAAAGCGTCAATTGAGAACTCTATAATAATGTATAATTCAAATATTGATACGGAAAATACAATAGTTTATTCCATAATTGGACAAAATTCTGTTATCATGAATGCAAATTTATTAAAACCAGCTGGTAAACGCTTGTTGCTGGGTGAAAATTCAAGAATATATATTTAATCTAATTTTCTCTATGCATCTAATAATTTCCACACATGAACAGAATCGTGCATTTATGAAATGCTATTATAATATGAGATTAATTGTTCCTTTACAGTTGAAGAATCATAATATTTTGCCCTTTCATAACCTTTTTTTACATAGTATTCAGGGTTATCCATTACACTGTATATGCCTTCTATATTTTCCTTTAATTCTTCAGGGTTTACAAGCAATGCAGCCCCATCTGATACCTCCTTAATTACATCTATGTTTGATGTAAGTACTGGCAATCCTGTTTTAAAAGCTTCAACTACGGGATAGCCAAACCCTTCTTCCAGTGTCGGAAGGAATAACATATCCGAAGCATTGTATATTTTATTTAGTTTTACAGTATCCACGTCATTAAAGGTAATGCTGTCTCCTACGGGAGTGCCTACACGTATAAGTTTGAATGAATTATCAAGATCATCCATCACGCTTTTAACCATTGGAATATTCTTTCTTGGCTGGTCGGATGATATAGATAATATGAGTTTTTTATCTAATGGAAGGCCTAATTCTTTCCGTAATTGTTCTTTGCAGGATAATGGAAAAAAAGAGTCAGAGATGTAAGGTGGGATAACGGTAATATTTGACTCGTTTACATGGAATTCCGATATTAGTTGATTTTTAATGTGTAATGTCAGTGTAACAATATTATCATATTTCAGATATTCTTTAATGTATTTTCTTATGAAATGCTGTTTTATCTTTTCCATGATGTCATCATTTTCTGCATTCCTGTGGAATGGGATAACATCATGTATTGTAATTACCATCTTTTTATTTTTAAAAACCGGCTTTATAGTCTGGGATGTTATATGTATTATGTCGCTGGAATGATTTATAGCGTTTATTCCGGATTTGAATGCCAGTCCTGATAGGGTATAATTCAACAAGGGTGATTTGAATCCTGTATATGGTTGCTTATAAAAACCATCTGAAAATTTGCGGTTAAAAAGAAACTGGTATATTTTGCTTTCCGGGGCGAGCAGAAGATAAAGATCCCGGGCATATTTGCCTACTCCTGTTAATGTTGAATCAGTTGTAACATATGTAACCACTCTTCCATATAAAAGACATTGATAAAAAATCTTTCGATTATTATAAGGAGTTATTCAAGTATAAGTACTATAATTTATACGAGCACATACAAATTTTAACATTTTAATATACAATTCAGGCTTTACAGTACTTATCTGTACAACATTTATTTCTTTATGTAAGCAGGCATATCGCGCGTGTTCTCTAGAATCATTATATTTGCAGGGATATACCTGTCTATTATTGTGTAATTGCTCATTATAGAATTATTATTAACAATGCTTTGCAGGGATAGATTCCCACCTATTTGAGCCCAGAAGGAATTGTTCTGTATAACAATGTATCTGAATTCTGGTAGGATATTATAATATCCAGGAGACCATGGAGCGGAATAGGTGTGTATGTCATTACTAAAGTAAGGCATCAATGAGTTTTCTGTAAGTACATATGAGTTTGGAGGCAGATTACGTGAAACATTGATGAGAAAAGAAGCAGCCGAATTAGAATTTTGCTCAAATATATTATTCATAGTACTATGATCTGTCTGCTGGATGCTAGGGGGTGATAATAACCCGGATGGTATAGATATAACAAGCACCACAATTATAATTATGCTTACAATAGGTATCCATGTATTACCATTATGTATTTTTGCTGATAGTTTCTTTGCCCGTGACCTTATAGATTTATTGTGACTATAAATATACTTGCTAAGGGATATTAAATTATATGTGCCGATTATTGTGGCTATATATATTGCCCCTAATACCATAGCAGAATACTGGTAACCAAGCTGGTAATACGCTCCGTATGAAGAAGGCATAGCATACATGATATAAGGAAGCAGAAGAATCAGGGATAATGGTGAAAATAGTGGAAGGTAAATACTAGATTTGAATAAAAGATTAAGGTAAAATATTTTTCCACCGGAATTTGTTCCAATAATTGATGCAAATTCTCCAGGGTTATGAAATAGCAATAATAACAATGTAACAGGAGAACTAACGGGCGATCCCGTTTCACCGGTTGTTGGTAATACAGAAAATGATGATATTCCTGCAAGATCCAGTTTCATAAATTCAGCAAATACAAGATATCCATATAAAATTGCGATGAAAATAAGAAAATAGGTAAAATTTTTTATTCCTGTTGGTCTAGATTTGCCTGATAGCCAATTACCTATTTTCTTTCCCTTTGATGTGTGGAGGAACAGAAATTCATAAAATAATAATATAGCAACAATATAAATGAAATTGGCATGCAGACTTACTATGAACGCCAAGGAAATTATTTGAAGTACTCTTCTGTCCGTAAGAAATGCATAAAATGCAAGCAAAAAGAAGAAAGGAAGGAATGCCATCATGTGGAATGGAAAAGATACAAGGCTTTGCGTAAATGGAGAAAATTCATAGGATAACAAAAAGCCGATTGATACTAGATAAAGCAATTTCATGGACTTTATATGATCCTTTAATAGTTCCAATGATAACAGATAAACTATGTAACCTCCCATTACAATGAACAGATTTTCATAAATCATAATGGATATGGGAGAAGGAAAAAAATAATAAATTGGCACCTGGGTAAATTTAAAGATAGTGAAATGTTGTACCAGGGTGTTTTCATTCAGGAGAGGAGTATAAAATGTTCCCGTATGTATAAAAGCATAGAGGCTCTGTGCATTAATACCAAGGTCATAGGCTGACGTTCCAAGTGAATAATACTGCAGAATGGAAAATATGGAAAATATTATGAAGAATGCAATGGCTATTGAAAACGCCAGAAAATCTTTTTTATGTCCACGAATGTATTGTGGTATTCTTTCACGCAGGTTAGAAAGCATCTAAACCTATAAGTAAATATTATTAATTAATATATTCCTTTAAGGCTGATAACTTACATTAGCATGCTTATATCCAAATACGATTTTATCCAGTTTTCAGTGAAGATAATGTGGGGAATATAGTGCTAGTAAGTAATTATATACAGGTTAATATCTAGTGCTTCAAACACAAATAAAGGTGTAAAGTATTTTAGAATATAGTATACACAGTGCTGAATTCTTATAGAAAAATTAATACATAGATATACCCCTTAAAAAAATTAATAAAAAAATTAAAATTTTGGAATTGCGTTTGTCAATGCCATTTCAATATCAGCTATTAACGTGTACATTGTCATGTCCCCAACACTGCTTGTTAACTTTCCTGTAAAGGTCATCAGGTTATAGAAGTATGTATACCCCTTGAAATTAACAGTAAACCCATGAACATCTGGAGAGACAAAGAATACTTCATTAGGGACCGGAAGCCATAGATATGCATACTGGTTATATACAACCTCGGAAACATTCTTCATCGCATGTATCTGGTTTGTTGTGTTCTGGAACGCCAGGTTAACGAAGTATTTGTTTAGAGTTGCATTATCTACCCATGCATCATTTCCACCATATGCACCGCCATCGCTAGGAGAGTAAATGGCAATAAGCTGCTGGCCAATCGGGTCCAGAAAAGTTGGAAGCCAACCCAGGTCTACAAACTGAGGAGTTGAGGTATTAGACGTCCATCCATTGACACTTGATTCTGTCACTGCCTGGGTGGTAAATGTCAATCCAATTAATTTAAAGGAGTCTATTGCTATTGTCATTTGAGCCGTTTCAATTGAAGTTAAAGGTGATATGCCAGTGAGTGTAAATGAATGCCCGGAAA
>JAKAAK010000201.1 GCA_021797025.1 Thermoplasmata archaeon | reverse complement strand
TTTTCCTCTATGGCTTTTTTAGAGACCTGTGCGGCAAATTTACCGGAAATCATTCCGTTGGCTATGCCTCCACCTGTTATGGGGTCTATAAGCCTTGCAGCATCTCCTATTGCCAGAAGTCCGGGAATGCTCATCTTATCCTTTACCTTGTTCACTGAAACTCCACCGCTTATCTGCTGTATTATGCGTCCCTTGCTGTATCCCGGATGAGATTTTATCCATGAATCAAGATAGTTTTTAACATCAAGGCGATCCTTCATTCTTGTTATGGTTACACCGATTCCCACATTTGCCTCATGGGGACCTTTTGGAAATACCCACAGATAACCTGCAGGTGCTATTGAACCTAAATAGAAATCTGTGAAATCCTCATTTGAGTCCACATTCTCCATTCTGTATTCCAGTGCAGATATTATATCATTTTTCTTCAGTATGGGTGATTTCAGCCCAGCCCACCTTGAAAATTCACTTTCGAAACCGTCGGCTGCTATTACCATCTTCGCCCTGACTTCGACTTCCTCACCGTTATGCCTTATTTTGGCGCCTACAACGCGGTTTCCTTCCTTTATTACGGAAGTTGCTGGTGATTTTATCCATATATCTGCACCCTCGGTAGCCGCTAATGTAGCTATATGCTTATCAAACTTATCACGTTCAACAACAAAGCCCACCTCATTGCCTGCGCTTTCTGCTCCAAGTATAATAGGCTTTTTCTCGGAAGGACCATAAATTCTTGCACCCTTGACCTCGTCCGAAATCCAGTGCTGTTCAGGCTTCAAATCCACTTCTGGCATCCATGCCTTTGACACACCCTCACCGCATCTTACAGGAGAACCTATATCCGGCCGCTTTTCTACCATAAGGGTCTTCAAACCATATCTTGCGGAATATCTTGCTGCGGAACTTCCTGCAGGACCTGCACCGATTACCAGAACATCATAATTTAGCATGGAACCACTCCGCCGATATTGCTCCCGTGGGGCAACCTATAACACAAAATTCGCACTTAATGCACTTATCCTCATTTATGGCAATAACTGTTTCATCCAAATTAATCGCATCAGTTGGACACATTCCAACACAGGCTCCACAGTAATCGCAAAGTCCTCTGTCTATGTCCATCTCGCTCTTAACCTTCACTTCCATAAGCGTAAAAGCTACATACCTATATCTATTTTTTGTTTTACCTCTAAGTACACTGATTTCCAGCTAAGCCAGGGCTTGGGACTTTCATTATTCATAGTTAAAATTATTTATATCAATTGGATATTATTATTGATATGATTAGGATACAGGCTCAAAAAATTGATCCTATGGAGATCATTGACAGTGTAAAAAGTAACAGTGCAGGTGCTGTTGTATCATTTTTTGGAACTGTGAGATCGGAGGATGAAACATCCGGAGACATTATTGCACTTTTCTATGAAGCCTATGATGAAATGGCACTGAAAAAGATAGGTGAAATTATAGAAGAAGCTAAAAATAAGTATTCAATAATTGACGCCTCGGTTGTACAGCGTACAGGCAGGGTGAATCTAAAGGAGGATTCAGTCGGCATAGCTGTATCTGCAGTTCATAGAGAGGATGCGTTTCTTGCCTGCCATTACATTATAGACCAAATAAAGGTAATACCACCCATATGGAAAAAAGAAATTTATTCCTCAGGAGAGGTGTGGAAATCCGAAACACTGTGATTTCTGAAATAACCTTTTCTACCAGCAATCAGGGCTATAATGGTAAATGAAAACACTATAAAAAATAGGATGATCGTATTGAATCTTAATCCTACTATTACAAGTATTGCTCCCGCAGTGAGACCGCTGACTGCCTCTGTTATTTTATTGAACATGTAATTCCACCCATTACCGACTCCCCTTAAGGAGGTGGGTATGAATTCATTTAACACAGCATTATAAGCCATGGGCCCTGAATAATTCATGAATATTATTATAATGGAAAGCGGAATAACAAAGTATACCGGAAGAACATGATCAAATGTGAGAAATAAAGCGAATATGGATATGGAAGCCACTACAGCAGGAAAAACAGAGGATCTATATATACCGAAACGTTTTGCAAGGTACGGGGATAAGAAGGCCCCTAGAAAACCGAACGTGTATATAATTGCATCCGCCTCCAGTATCTGGTAGAAGGCTAGGAATTTTAACAGTGCAAGCATGTAGGTAATGTAAAAGGCAAATCCCCATCCAATAAATCCGACTATGCCATTCAGTGAAAATGTAAATATGAGCTCCCGATTCCATCCCCTATGAAATAGCTTGATAAGATTTTTTAAAGTTATGTGTTCTCTTTTGCTACTATCATCTATATCAAGGTCCTCACCGTATACTTTCTTTACAACATCCTTAGTTTCCCTGTATTTTCCACTGCCATACAACCATACAGGTGTTTCAGTAATCTTTGTTCTCAGTAAAAGTATAATGGCTGCAAATATGCCGCCTATTACGAAGATATAACGCCACACCGAGTCGTTTTTGATTTCCCCTGTGAGAAGGAATACAGAACCTACCGCAACAAGTGCAACCACAGAAAAGCTGTATGCCCAGAGTGAGTAGTAACGGTTTCTCTGACTTTTGCTTATGTATTCATATATGTATGAAAATCCTGTTGCCACATCGCTTCCAATAGAGAATCCCATTATCAGCCTGAAGGCAATGAACTGGAATATGTCTGTAGAAATCGCAATAAGAAATGAGAAAACCACGAAAACAACCATATTATAAATCAAAAGCCTCTTTCTCCCGAACTTGTCAGTAAGATATCCACCGAAAATAGCTCCTGCAATGGCACCTATATTAGCAGCAGCAACAGAGAGGCCCAGAATTAATCCTGTAGGCAGGAAAGTAGCCTTGAAGAAGGTAAGCACAAATCCGAATGCGGTCAAATCCCATACATCCAGAAATACACTGGCCGATGCAATTAAAACCATATACATGCCTTTAACATTGTTATGAGTGTAAACATAATCGGCAACAGTGTTTGTCTCCATAAATCAGTAAACCGGTGATTATTATAAACATTTCTAAACTGAATCAGAAATATAAAAAGGCTTAATAATGGTAATGATTTACATTTATCATGCAGAAGGCGGAAAAAGATGCCATAACAGAAATTATTTCAAAGATAGGACAGAAAAAGATCCTTACCACAGAGGAAGAGCTAATACCATTCATGAAGGATGCTTCCTACATAAAGGGTAAATTACCACTGGCAATTTGCCTGCCGGATACACAGGATGATATTTCAAAAATTCTGGGTGTCTGCAATAGCTACAGAATAGATGTAACGGTACGAAGCGGTGGAACATCGCTCACAGGTTCGTCGGTCAGTGGATTCAACGGTCTTATAATAAGCACCATGAATTTAAATAGAATACTGGAAATCAATACATCCTCCAGATATGCTGTCTGTGAGCCTGGAGTTAGAATAGATGCGTTGAACCAGGAATTGAAAAAATATAACTTCTTTTATCCTCCAGACCCGGCCAGTTCCAGAGCCTCAACTATTGGTGGTTCCTTATCGACCAATGCCGGAGGCCTTAGGGCCGTGAGATATGGCGCAACCAAGGAATGGGTACTGGGCATGGATGTTGTCATTCCGGATGGGCATATCATCAGAACAGGTGAATACACCCTGAAAAGAAGTGCAGGATATGATCTTACCGCCCTTATGATCGGCAGCGAGGGAACACTTGGAGTGATTACAAAGGCAATACTGAAAATAGAGCCTTTGCCGGAAGCTACCGCAAAGCTCATAGGTTTTTATAGGGATATTGAAAGCGTTGGAAAATCCATGGACAAAATAAAAAGTAACGGGATCACGCCACTTATTGCAGAGTTCATGGACCTGGGTACAATCAATTCCATAAGGAAGGGGATGGGTATAAAAATACCAGTATACACACAGTTTCTTCTCATGATTGATGTTGATAGTCCTGCAAAAGCCCTGAAAAGGAAGATAGATAGTGTAAAAAATATAATGAAAGAATTCACGGATAATGTCATGGTAATAACTGACCAATCAAGGATGGATGAGATTTACACAGCCAGAAAGGGAGCATATTCTGCCCTGTTATCATTACGTGAAAATAACAACCAGCTGGTTGTTATCGGTGACGTGATAGTCCCATCCAGTGAACTTGCAGGTGCCATGAGGGAAATAGAAAAATGTGTCAGTGATAGCAGGATGAAGGCAACATTATTTGGTCATATTGGTGATGGCAACATTCATGCAAACATCTTCATGGACAACACAGAAGATGGAAGAAAAAAGATGGAGAAACTCCAGATGGATATAGCAAAGGTAGCCATAAAACACAGTGGATCTGTTTCCGCAGAGCATGGAATAGGCACTGAAAAGAACCGGCTTCTGTATGAGGAATACTTGGAAAGGGATTCTCTTTACACGCTGGAAATCATGAAATCAATCAAAAAGGTATTCGATCCCAATAATATACTGAACAGGGGTAAGATTTTTTATGAACCTGATTGAAAAAATTGAAAACATAACAGAAAAATGCATCAGCTGTGGATTCTGTGAGAGTGTATGCCCTACCCTGGATGCTAACCGGTACAATTCTGTTTTCGGTGCCCGGGGAAGGGTTATCCTCGCTGACTTTGCATTGAAGAATCCTGATACCCAGATGGAACTGGGTGATTCTTTTTACTCCTGCCTTGACTGTTATGCCTGTGTAAATGTATGCCCCGCCGGTGTGAATGCCGGTATAGTCAGTGAACTCATGAGGGAGCTCATTGTCAGTGATGTAAAAAGAGATATAAACCCTGTAGCCAATCTCATAAGGGAAAGCATTTTAAAATATGAAAATCCGCTGGGACTTAAAGAAGAGGCTGCTGATTGGGCTAAGGATATAGATTTTCCCCGGAGCAGCACGGTGATTATTACCGGGCATATGTACCAGATGATGCCATATACAAGGGCCATAAACAGAATCAGGAAGTATATAGATGAAAATATAGTAAGAAGCGTTGCATCTGCAATGAAAAACCATATTCCACTGATCAGGCTGTCAAGGCATTTTTATGACAGGAACCTGATGAAGACCATGAATAATGATCTGCGGAATATCGTGGATTTACTTAAAAAATCAGGGATCGAATTTGGATATCTGGGAAAGAATGAACCATATCCCGGGATGTTTCTATACGACCTCGGATACATAGAAGATTTCCGTGAATATGCCAGGAAGGTATATGAATTCCTTATGAAAAATGGAATAAAGAAAATAATAACGATAGATCCCCATACATATGATTTGCTTAAAAATCTATATCCTGAATATGTTCCGGATTTCCATATTGAGGTGGTTTATTACACTGATCTTCTGAATCTTAATTATAGAAAGTACAGAGAAGGTATTACAGTTCAGGAGCCATGCCATATGGGATTACATAATAATGGGTTCAGGGCACTGGATATACTGAATTCCATAACAGATGTTAGTATGCCGGATAGACATGGAAAATTGAATATGTGCTGTGGTGGTCCCGATGAACTACTATTTCCTGATACTGCAAAAAAGGTATCTATGCAGAGGTATATGGACTTAAAGAAAAAATCTGATAATATTGTTACCATATGCCCCCTATGCTATAACAACCTGGCATATGACAGCAGGGTCATGGATTTTTCTGAGTTCGTTGGAAAAATGGTTCTAGACCAATAAAATACATGGAAAAATCCCTTATTAACAGTGTTAATTTATAACATGGATGTATAATAAATTACTCTGCCTCATTTAGTTATATAATGGTTTCATAAAACATTTATAGTGAAGTGCCATACAAAATAAAAGTGATAAAATGCAAGTTGTAAAGATAGGTGGATCAATATTGAAAAATAAGGAAGATTTAATCCTTATAAAACAAAAATTGATGGACTGCCATAATTGCATTATTGTTACATCCG
>JAKAAK010000015.1 GCA_021797025.1 Thermoplasmata archaeon | reverse complement strand
TAAAGATAGGAGCTTCCCGCTTCTACAGAAAAAACTTGCCATTGCTGGTATAGGTTTTTCCCTCCACGGGCATAAATTCCCCACAGTCCGTGGGTATTTTTTTCTTCTTATGCCTGCTCTTCTTAGGCTTTATTATAATAAAGGTACTGAATATCTTCTTGAATCCTGCATGTAGTACATTTACTGCTGCATTATCGTCTCTATCTATTGTTAATCCACAGTTACTGCAGCTATATTCTCTATCATCAAGAGTCTGTTCCTCTATTATATTTCCACAGTTAGAGCATTGTTTAGATGTATTCTTAGGGTTTACCTTTACACAGTATTTACCGGCTCTTTCAGCCTTGTAAATAGTGTTTTTAATAAGCTCACCCCAGGAGGCATCTGCTATGCTTTTTGCCAATTTATGGTTCTTCATCATATTCTCTATGTTAAGATCCTCATATGCTATGAAGTTATGATTGTTTACCAGAGTCCTGGATAGCTTCTGTGAAAAATCATTTCTCTGGTTGGCTATATGGCTGCTTATTCTTGCAACTCTTACTCTTGCCTCCCTTCTATTCTCAGATCCTTTCTGCTTCCTTGATAAACTTCTCTGTGCCTTTTTCAATCTCTTCTCTGACTTTCTCAGATACTTTGGCGGGTCTACTGGTGTATTGTCAGTGGTTGCTATTAATTTTAGAAGGCCAACATCTATTCCTACTGGATTATATGGAAACTCAGAGCAGTTCATATTGTTATTAACCTCTTCCACCATAAATGTTACAAAATATCGATTGGCTTTATCTTTCTTTATTGTTGCCTGCTTTATTTTTCCATTTATTTTTCTGTGCTGGAACATTCTTATTTTTCCTATCTTCGAAAAGGATACATGTGTACTGTCTATTATCTTAAATCCGAACTGTGTATATGTTATTGAACGGTAATGATCCTTAGATTTGAATCTGGGAAATCCTGCCTTTATCTTTTTTCCATTTTTCTTCTCCCTTACTCTGCTGAAAAAGTTGTTATATGCTTTATCCAGTCTATCTGCTACATTCATAAGCACCTGTGAAAATATACTCCTGTATTCAGGAAATTCCTCTTTAAGTTCTGATAACTCGATAGTCTGTGTGTTATAGCTGACCTTTAGGTTTTTATAATAATCCTTATTCAGCTGGTATCCTATCTTTCTCTGTTCTAACATGGCATTGTATAATTTATAGGATAAATACAGAATATTCTCTATAGTCTTTGTTTGTGTTTTATTCGGATATATTCTGAATTTATATGCGGTCTTATATTCCATGCTTATCATTGGTATGGTATAAATCTTTATAAGCATTATCTCCTGATTTCCAGAAATTCATCCACATCGCAAGCTCAGTGGCTTTCTTTCTGGTAGATTGATTTGTAAAAGCTTTAATGAAAAAACTTGCAGTAAATACCAAAGTATTAAGGGATAATCATTGGATTGTCATCCCTGCAAGTGACCTTGTGCCCGGGGACGTTATACATTTGAGCATAGGAAATATAGTTCCGGCAGATGGGAAGTTGATTAAAGACTCATATTTGAACGTAGATCAATCGGCACTAACTGGGGAATCATTACCCGTTTCGAAAGCTGTAGGAGATGTCATTTATTCAAGTTCCCTGGTAAGACAGGGAGAGATGGATGCTATTGTTATCGGAACAGGGAAAGGTACATTATTCGGAAAAACAACCACGTTAACAAGTGAGGCTGTCAAGACGTCCAATATGCAGAAAATAACGGATAAAGTACTCTATTTCCTTGTTGCTATAGCAATTATCTTAGATGTAGTAATATTCATAGATGGCATAATTCTGCATACAAATTTGCTTGAGGATTTATTATTTGCGTTAATACTTCTGGTAGCCTCAATACCTATAGCAATGCCTGTTGTGCTCACAATGACAATGGCACTGGGAACAGTTGAGCTGTCAAAGAAAAATGCAATAGTAACAAGATTTGCAGCTGTTGAAGAATTATCCACAATGGATATACTGTGCAGCGATAAAACCGGTACCTTAACACAGAACATTATTACTGCCGGCGATCCTGTACCCTATAACAATTATACTTCAAGTGATGTTTTGCTCTATGCGGTTCTATCCTCCAGCAATGAAAATATGGATGCTATCGATCAGGCCATAGCAACCAGATCAGAAGCTGCCGGCGTATCACATATGCTTTCCAACTTCACACAGGAAAATTTCATACCTTTTGATCCTGCAAAAAAAAGAACAGAATCCACCGTAATGGTAAGGGATAAAAATTCTGTCATGCATATTATGAAAGGCGAACCCAACACCATTATATCCTTTGTAAGTAACGTTCCACAGGAATTACCGCCTAAAGTTAACAGCCTTGCCAGTGAGGGGTACCGTGTTATTGCTGTTGCTGTTTCAAATGATGGTAAAGAATACCAATTTGTCGGTTTAATACCATTATTCGACCCACTAAGGCCAGATACAAAGGAAATGGTAAATACCGCAGAGAGCATGGGAATAAAAGTAAAAATGATAACAGGAGATAATATAGCCATAGCAAGGGAGATAGGAAAACAAATATCATTGACCGGCGAGGCAATAAATTCATCTGGTTTATCGAATGTTGGTGCCGGAGAGGTAGAAAATGTTGATATATTTGCTCAGGTCTTTCCAGAGCAAAAATACAATATAGTTAAACTGCTAAAATCTGATAAACATACTGTTGGAATGACCGGTGACGGTGTCAATGATGCACCTGCATTGAAAGAAGCAAACGTAGGCATAGCAGTTTACGGGGCAACAGATGTGGCAAAAAATGCTGCTGACCTTGTTTTATCGGCTCCTGGACTGGCCGTAATCATTGATGCTGTAAAAGAAGGCAGGTCTGTTTTCCAGAAAATGCTTAGCTATGTGCTTTACAGGATAACAGAAACAGTAAGGATACTGGTATTTGTTACTGCATCAATATTAATATTCAGATTTTATCCGATAACAGCCTTTATGCTGGTAATTCTTGCACTATTAAACGATATACCCATAATAGCCGTATCAACAGATCATGTTACAGCCTCTGATCAACCGGAGAAATGGAATATGAAATATATTGCAGGTTTATCTAGTACCTTAGGTTTAATGGGGGCGGGGGAAACCATACTTCTACTATATCTAGGGTACTCGATATTTCATTTCTCTTTAATAGTAATATATTCTATAGTTTTCCTTAAGTTAATAGCATCAGGACATTTTACAATGTTCGTGACAAGGAACAAAAAACCCTTCTGGCATAATCCGCCCAGCTTAATTCTGTTCATGGCTTTAATGTCTACGATTATCTTGGGTTACGTCCTTGCAGCATTTGGGCTCGGCATAGGCGCTATAGGTCTAGTCATTGCCATACTTGTGGTTTTATATGCATTCATCTGGTTTATGGTAGAGGACGGATTAAGACTATTATATGATAAATTATTCAAAATGTATACAAAATAATTCCCAATCTAGGCCATTCTAGGGGGAGCGCCGCCTAATATATCTAAAAAAATAGCTATATAATGAGACCGAATTGCTTTTCCAGGCATCGTAATGAAAAGAACTAGAAATATTTAAACTTAATAAGCATTATACTATCTATAATTCCATTAAAATTTGAATTAGTAGGGAATGAAATGGCAGAAAAAAAGTTGATAAGCGTTTCGGTTGCAACTGCAGTTGGGCTCGGTGCAATTATAGGTGCGGGCATATTTGTTTTAAGCGGTACAACAATAGCGCTGGCAGGGGCAAATGCACTGATTGCGTTTGCCCTTGTGGGGGTTCTGGCAATTATTATTGCCATGGAATTCGGAGAACTTGGATCCATGATGCCACATGCTAAGGGCGCTTCATTCTCATACATTTTTGAAGCGTTCGGCAGTGAGATGGGATTTATAACAGGAATATTGCTGTATTTCAGTTTTTCCACTGCCATAGCTGCCATAGCACTGGGATTTGGATCTTACCTCGGTAGCCTCGTCGGCCTTCACTATGGGTACTTTCCTATTGTTTTTGCAATTATGCTGATTTTTGTGTTATCTATTGTTAATATAGTCGGGGTTAAAAAGGCGGCAAAGGCAGATTTTTATCTGGTAATGGTAAAACTCGGAATATTGACAATTTTTGTTATTTCAGCCATTGTACTTGCATACTCCACAAAAACGCTGAATATTTCAAATTTTACAGTGCCTCCTGCGAAGGATAATATAAATGCAATATTTGCCGCAAGCATAGCTGTATTTTTTGCATACTCTGGATTCCAATCAATATCAACAATTACATCAGATGTCAAGGGAGGTGCAAATAAAGCAGCAAAGGCAATAGTATTATCTGTAGTTATCAGCATGATATTCTATATACTTGTTGTTGTTGCATTAATGTTAATGGTTCCAGCTTCAAAGTTTACCATATCCGCTGATCCCCTGGCATTTGCACTGGGTTATGTTCACGCACCTTATTCACTTTATGTAATAGTAATTATAGGCGCATTGATAGCCACAACCTCTGCCACACTTGCCATGATAATGACATCATCAAGAGTACTTTACCAGATCGGTGAAAATAAACTTCTTCCTAAATTTTTCAGGAAATTCAATGCCAGTAAGGACGTTTCTGTCAACGGTGTAATAATTTCGTCCATGATAGGGATTATAATGCTTTTCTCAGGAAATATCTATATAATAGCTGCAATCAGCAATTTTGGACTTTTGCTTTCATATCTGGTATCCAGCTTCGCTTTAATACATTTCAGGAGGATAAAAAAATCAGGAACGTTTAAGACTCCGCTGTATCCTTATACGACAATAGCAGGAATAGTTTTACTTATTTTATTCATATACGGTATGCCCAGAGAGGCGCTTGACATAGGTGTAATTATAATCCTGATACTGTTCATGCTTTATTACTTCCTGATAGAATTCAAACGGGATAAGGTAGTTAAAGAAGAACTATTCAAATAATAATTTGAAAAAATAAAACCAATAAAGTACTATAGCAATACTGGAAAATATATAAAGGATATATAATAACCAAAACAATCCAATACATTATTACAGATCAATATACCGGAAAGAAAGCCACTGAGTTTATGATGTGGATGAATTTCTGGCAATAAAGAGATAATGCTTATAAATATTCATTCCATACTAATGATGTACATGGAATATAAGACCACATATAGATTCAGAATATATCCAGATAAAACCCAGATAAAGACCATAGATGACATTCTGTATTTATCACACATATTATATAATGACATGTTAGAGCAGAGAAAGATGGCATATGAATTGAATAGGGATTTTTATGAAAGCCTAAAGGTAAACTATAACACACAATCTGTTGAGCTATCAAAACTTAAGAATGAATTTCCTGAATATAAAAATATACATTCACAGGTACTTATGAATGTGGCTGACAGATTGGACAAGTCATATGACAACTTCTTCAGGAGAATAAAAGAAAAAAAGAAGGGAAAGAAGATAAAGGCAGGATTTCCCAGGTTCAAATCTAAGGATCAGTACCGTTCAATAACATATACACAATCCGGATTCAGGATACTGGACAGTACCCATGTATTCTTTTCCAAAATAGGTAAAATAAGGATGTTCCAGCATAGAGAAATAAATGGAAAAATAAAGCAGGCAACCATTAAGAAGGATAAGGCTGATAACTACTATGTAACATTCATAGTTAAAGAGGATGCTAATACCATAAACTGCTCTGAATTCCCATATAATCCGGTAGGAATAGATGTGGGACTTCTTAAACTAATAGCTACTACAGATAATGAACCGGTAGACCCGCCAAAGTATCTAAGAAAGTCAGAGAAGAAATTGAAAAGGGCACAGAGAAGCTTATCAAGAAAGCAGAAAGGCAGTAGGAACAGAAGGGAAATGAGGGTAAGGGTTGCAGGCATGCATATTCATATATCCAACCAGAGAAATGATTTCTCACAGAAGCTATCAAGAAAGCTTGTTGATAATCATAATTTTATAGCATATGAGGATTTGAATATAGAGAATATGCTTAAGAACCATAAATTAGCAAAAAGCATAGAAGATGCTTCATGGGGTGAACTTATTGAAAACACAATGTACAAGGCTGAGAGGGCCGGTAGATACTGCGTAAAGGTAAACCCCAGGAATACATCCAAAATGTGCTCATATTGTGGAAATATAATAGAGGAACAGACCCTTGATGATAGAGAATATAACTGTAAAGTATGCGGATTAACAATGGACAGGGATGACAATGCTGCAATCAATGTGCTCCATGCAGGGTTCAGAAAGATATTCAATAACTTTATTATAATGAAACCAAAGAAGAGCAGGCATAAGAAGAAAAAGATACCCACGGACTGTGGGGAATGTATGCCCGTGGAGGGGAAACCTATACCTGATAAGGCAAGTTTTTCTGTAGAAGCGGGAAGCCCTGATCTTTAGAGAAGGGAGGATGTCACTTTCCACACATAGTTATTTTTTTCAACATTTAAACTACCTAATATTCCTTATATATCGTAGCGGGAGTTATAACAGGCATGTTGTCTATGAATAGTGGCATATATCTTCTCCAGTTCTTGTTCCTCATGATAAATTTTATTTTCCTGTCATTTAAGTTCATTCTGGGTTTATATTGTTTCATTGTACTATTACTGGGTGTATACGAACTATTTAAGGGGCAATATAATGTGCAGGACCCGATTTACAGCTAGTGGCGGTCCCTCTTGGCATTATATATAGAATAGTTACCAGTACCATCTGGATCATGTAATTATTGAGGATGTCCAGCGGCTGCAAGAAAGAGATGCATAATACTCCGGAAATGGATGTAGGATAATTAATCTTAAATTATAGATATACAAATGATATCATCCCATAGCTAATGTAAGGGCCTTCTAGACTTAGAGTTAAATTATTCTTATATTTAGTTACATTGTGATGTTATAATATCTAAAATTTAATGACATTCTAACGTAATTATTTTATTAGTGATAGTGATACACAAAAATGGAGTTAGCCGAAATAGAAAAATTTAACACATGGTGGACTACTGGCACTATAAGGCCAGAACTGGTACAGGACTATAAAAGAGATGCATACACCAGTATTCTAAAATATATGGACAAAAAATTAATAATTATATTATACGGCCTGAGGAGAATGGGTAAAACTACCATGATGTATCAGATAATTTCGGAGTTGTTGAAAGTTAATAAGAGCAGGTACGTGTTATATTTCTCATTTGATGAGTACACATACAGTCTAAAAGATATACTGAATAGTTATCAGGAAATGGTGCTAAACGATACTTTTGATAATATAAAAGAAAATATCTATATATTTTTTGATGAGATACAGAAAGTTCCTGATTGGGAAAATCAAATCAAAGTATATTATGATCTGTATCCTGGCATAAAATTTATATTATCTGGATCAGCTGCTGTTTCATTGAGAAGAAAATCAAATGAAAGTCTTGCAGGCAGAATTATATCAATATATATAGAACCTTTGAGCTTCAATGAATTTCTGGAAATGAATGGTTATGATAGAGAAACAATACGTCAGAATCCGGATATGTATAAGAGAGAACTGATTCCTATGCTGCAAAAATACATGAAATACGGAACCTTTCCAGAACTTGCACATAATGATGATGAAGATTATGCAAAAATGTACATAAAAGACTCTGTAATAAACAGAATTATTTACAGGGATATAGAGAATGAATTCAAAATTAATGACACAAATCTCGTAAGGACATTAATGAAACTTATCGTAAATAAACCCGGGTTGACATTAAATTTCAAAGCAATATCGGAAAATCTGGGCAAGGATCAGAGGACAATATCAAATTATTTTGAATACTTGGAATTCGGGTTTCTGATAAAAATACTTTACAATTACCGTGCAAATGATTACATTAGTCTCAGAAAATTAAAAAAATGTTATCCTGTGACTCCTAACATTATTTTTGCATTGTCCGATAAATTCCATGAATTATTACCGTATGTTATGGAAAATTTAGTTTTAATGAAAATTAAAACGGATTATTTTTATAAAAATAGTTATGAGGTAGATTTTATTTCGGTTAATGAAGATAAAATTTCCCCCATTGAGGTTAAGAAAACAAATAGAACTGAGAGGCAAATCACAATGTTCATAAATAAATATGGAGACAGGGTAGAAAATCCACTCCTAATAACATATGACGAAGAGAAATATGGAAATGTAAGTATAGTACCTTTATGGAAATTTCTTATTTCGCAATAACCTGAAATTCATTTTCTATAAACTTATAAATAAATAGAAAAAGATAAAGTTATTAATATTGTTTATAATTTGTTTTTTATGTATAATGGCTTAATAAACGACACTGTTAATCTTATCAAAAAACTTGATAAACAAAATAGGATAAAATTTATAATCAATTACGGTTCGTTGGCCAACAACACATTTCATAATGGTTCAGACATTGATTTATGTATTTATTATAATGGAACCCGACAGGAAAGAAGTGAATTTCGATTGAGAGTACTGTCCAATGTAAATACCATCTTTGATATACATATGTTTCAGGATCTGCCTTTATATATAAGATTCAGTGTTTTGAAAGGAAAAATACTGTACTATAAAGATAAGGATATATACGATATTTTTAGAAGTACCACTCAGGAATTTGATGACTATAAAAGAGGGTATTATGATTATATAAATCTGGAGAAAATACAATGAGAAAGGACATAATAAAAAATAAAATAATAGAAATTCAGGAGAGTTTAGTACTGATAAAGAACAATCTACCCGATTCTTTTAATGAATTCCAGCATCTGGGACTCATTAAGGATGGTATATATAAAAGGCTTGAGTTCTCCATTGAAAATTTAGTAGATATTTTTTATATAATTAATGCAGACTTAAATTTGGGAATACCAGAGGATGATTCTTCTATGATAGACAATCTTTATGATAAAAATATCATAAGTGCCGGGATCAGAAATATAATGAAAAGCATGAAAGGTTTCAGGAACATTATTGTACACAGATACGGCAAAATAGATGATGAGCTGGCATATACATTCATAAAGGAAAATATAAATGATTTTGACAGTATTATACGATGTGTTGAAGAAATAATGGACAAATATTGAGGATTAGATTACTGTATAAGATCATCAATCAACAAATGCATATGGAAGAATTTTTCCATCAATCTCCCGGAATTTTATGATGACATTTCTCCCAATTACAATATTATCTCCATCAATATCCATATACGCACAGAAACCTTCCGGAAATTTTATTATGCCGTAAAATCCACCTTTGAATTCCGTGAAGGAATAAATTTCTCCCGTACCTGATGACCTCATGATTTCTATATTGCTGGATCCGCAAAATGGGCACACGTTCCTTGGGTAATAATAAGCTTTATCGCATGTCTTGCATTTTATGAACGGCATCTTATTGCTGGCGAATATCTTATCATATTCATTATATATGTTATCTATTTTCATTCAATCACCCAGAATTAATGAAACTGAATGGTTCCTGTACCATCCCCCTATCCCATTGATAAATACATTTCCCGGGCTTTTCACCTGGTTCCTGTAAGCCATTTCATTCATCTGCAAAAGAGCTTCATATAGAAGAACACTGCCACTCATATATGCAGGCTGCCCACAGTTGATACTTCCTCCACCGGTATTTAGCGGTAAATCACCGTCCACTGATATTGAATTTTTTTCAATGAATTTGCCGGATTGCCCTTTTGGTACTATGCCGGTATTTTCCAGCTGTAGCATTACAGTAATGCTGAACGAATCATACAGTTCATAAAAATCACATTTTGCTATCTCACTCCTGAAATTTTTGGTACTCTCGGCTGCAGGCGTAAGGGTTATATCATCAATTTCTGGCGGCAGGAAGCTCTGATGCGCTTCACCATAATTCTGTATTCTTATCTCCCTGAGTTTCCCTGATTTTCTGGATACAATGAATGCATGGAAACCATCCACCGGATATACTATTTCCAGCAAATGCAATGGAGATGATATTACTGGTGAATTTAGAACATCTTCTACAGATAGCTCTCCTGTAAACATTGCATATCCTGATCTGTTTGCGTTTTTCCTCTGTTTTACAATTAATTCGGCCCTCTGGGTATCGGTTGACCCATAAATTTTTTTATGCCTTTCCGCAGCCAGTGCATAGTCTGAAACCGGGTTCATGCTGTTGTAAAGATTTATTAAATGCCTGTATGGTGTGTTTGTTATCTCGGGATAGAGTTTTTCAAATGAATCGACTGTCTGCTTTCTTTTCCTAACATCGGAACCCTTTCCACCGAATAACAGAAGAATATTCTCAGCCACTCCATCTTTTATTAACCGTTCGGCCCTCCATAATGCTGATAAAACCGATGGGCCGCCATAATCCAGGGAATCTATGTATTTCGGTGTAATTCCAAGATAGCCACAGATCTGGTCCGGGAAAAAATGCATATATATATTTCCATCAAATACCCCGGGCAGGAATGTCGTCATGAATCCATCAAGATCCTTTCTTTCCAGGCCTGCCATTTCCAGGGCTTTTCCCAGGGCTTCATTCATCAAATCGTAGACACTCCCATCGTAATTCTTGTACACTGCCTCAGCAAATCCTCTTATCATCTGTAAACAACCTCCATTGCCTTTATTCCGGATCTCTTGATTTTTCCGGATGCGTTTATTGGCATCTCACGGACAAACATAATTGATGCGGGAACCTTGTATCTTGCAAGTTCTTTTCTGCAGCTTGCCATGATATCTTCTTTGATGTTTTCATAGGATGTTGTCCCCTCGTTGAGCTTGATATATGCAACAGGAACCTCACCTTTATACTCGTCAGGTTCTCCGATAACCACTGCATCCTCCACATAGGAATTTTTTCTTATAACTCCTTCAACCTCGGCAGGCACTACCTTGTAGCCAGAAACATCTATAAGGTCCTTTTTCCGGTCAATTATAAACACATAGCCATCCTTATCAATGTAACATACATCTCCTGTTTTCAATCCCTTCCTGCCGAATGATTTCGCTGTATCCTCCGGATTGTTGAAATAGGAATCCACGATCTGTGGCCCGGATACGGTTAATTCCCCATCCCTCGCACGAAATAATCTTGTATAATAAACAGGCTTTCCCGCCGTAAGAACACCGTTGTGGGTTATCAAATCCCCTGAGTACGGATATTCCCATAATGCCGCCGGTGATGTGCTTTCAGTCAAACCGTATGCCATATAAATCCATTCTCCGGTCATGGACCTCCAGTCATACTGGGTTTTCAAGGGCATCGGCATTCCCCCTGCAGACCATAGCCTCATGGAAGCGATTCTGATTTTTATATCCGGAATACCTGACCAGGAATTCAATATTGCCCTGTAGGCGGTAGCCACGAACATGGTTATTGTTGGCTTTTCTGACTCTATGGTTTCAAGAGTGTTCATGGCATCGAATCTATAGGTCATGACCATTGATGACCCTGACATTACAGTAAGGGATATGCCGAATATGAGTCCGGTAATATGGAAGAACGGAGCAATGCATAGGTTTTTATCCTTCCCTGATACATTATACCATTGCTGATAAATATATGATGCTGCATATATGTTCTTGTGCCTGATTACTGCGGCTTTCTGCCTGCCACTTGTGCCAGATGTGAATACCAGCATGGCAATGTCTTCGGGATCAGGATTACATGCCTGGAAGACAGGTTTTTTTCTTATGGCCAGTTCTTCAATCTGTTGCCCATGTATAAATTTTCCTTTTAAGTCTATAGGAATATTTCCAAATGTCTCCGGAGACGTATACAGTATATGCATGCCCTTCAATGATTGTATTTCTGAGAATTTCTCCCTGAACTCACTGCCTATTATGACCAGATGTGTTTTTGTAAACTCGAGCTTTGAAATTATTTCAGCCTGTGAATCAATAGGGCTGAGTGGAATGAATATACATGAGTTCTTCCACGCTGCATACTGTACCATAGAAAACTGTGGTATATTTTCCGCAATTACAGCCACAGTATCACCAGGGTCACAGTATACAGAAATCTGTGCAGCAATCGCATTGGTGTATTCTTCAAAATCATTGTATGTAATGACAGTGCCAAAATAATGAATGAGTGGCATTTCACCCTTTTTTTCCTTTATAACTTCGAGCATTGTTTTCACAGAATCATTCCTCCTCCAACATCGAGCAGGATACCATTAATATAGCTACTTTCCTCTTTAATTAGGAATTCTACAGCGTTTGCAACGTCTTCTGGAGTTCCTATGCGTTTTAAGGGTATCTTTTCTATAAATTTCTCCTTGATTTTATCTGGCATTGCATCTGTCATGGGTGTTTTGATAAACCCCGGAACCACAGCATTGGATGTTATGCCATATTTTCCCAGTTCCCTTGCCAGGGTTTTGGTGAATCCGATTACACCGGCTTTAGCAGATGAATAATTTGCCTGGCCTATGTTACCATTCCAGCTGGCCGAGGATATATTTACGATTCTTCCTGACCTGTTTTCAATCATAGAGTTGATGAATTGTCTGGTAACATTGAACATACTGTAAAGATCTGTTTTTATAACAGCATCCCACTGTTCATATGTCATATTTTTGAACATTACATCCCTGTTGATTCCGGCATTGTTTACTATGCCATACACCTCATTTCTGTCAATGGTTGAAAATGCCTCTTCACACATTTCATAGCTGGAAACATCACACTGGATGCCCTCTATATTTCCGTATAAGTCATTCATCTGGGCCCCTGTCTCACTAATAGAACTATCATAATCAACCATTATGATTCCATAATGCTTTTGGGCCAGATATTCGGCTATGGAATGCCCTATACCTCTATTGGAACCTGTTATTATTATTCTTTTAACCAATGTCAACACCTGCAGTAACTTAAAACCTTATAGGAATATAATATTTTCACAGGAAGATTATTTAGCCAGTAAAAATTCATTTTTTAACCTATTCCATCAGATTTCAAAATGCATTATTAACGATATTAATAATATTTAGGTTTACATGTCAATGATTTATGGTATATATCTGGTCACATAGAATTGAGTTCTGCATAAACTGAACTAATGAAAACACACTTATACACTTGTGCATGGTAAGATATTTTTATCACTTACTTATAACTCTACATGGATAAAATAATTTTAATTGTTGACACAGGTGTCGATGATGCTATGGCAATGATACTTCTTAAAAGAAATGGAATAACGCCCGAGTTCATTGTAGCCCAGTCAGGTAACTCGTCGCTGGAAAATACATACAGAAATACAGTGGGAATAGCCAGAGAACTTGAACTTGATTGCCCGGTATACCCCGGCTCCTCCACGCCTATGATAAAACCACCGTTTTATGAAGATTTCCACGGAAAGAATGGCCTAGCATGCTATAGATTCCCTGATGCGCCTATCAAGGATACAGAAAATGGCATAATTAAAATGTATGAATCTTTAAAGCATGAAAGATACAGAATTCTATCCACATCTCCATTGACCTCCCTCGCACTTGCTGTGAGACTGGATGCCAGCATAATACATAATATCATAGACATAACGATTATGGGCGGGGCATTCAAGAGAACACAGTGGGGAAACGGCAATATGGGAGATTCTGAATTCAACATATTCTATGATCCTGAAGCTGCCAGGATAGTATTTGATATGGATTTAAAGGAAACGGTAATACCACTCGATCTTACAATGAAACCCGAACTGGCCTTAAATAAATTATTAACAGTCCGGAACAGGGATAAGGTTGGAGATTTTGTTGAGAAAGCAACCGAGTTTATGCTTGAAAAACACGGAAGCTATGAACTGCATGACCCTATTGCAGCATATGCAACTATTAATCCCGGAGCTTTTACATTTATTAGTGGAAAAATAAATGTAGATTCAAACGGTGTTACCACTATTGATGAAAATATAAAATCAAAGCAGCGTATAGCAGTTGATATGGATTCCAGTGCATTCAGGAATGAGATAATCGGAACTATTTATAGATGAGTACAAAAACCTTTAATGCTAATAGATATCTCTCTTTATGAAAAGGTATGATATCTATATTTCCGCACCTCTTTTCAATGAAATGGAATTAAAATTCAATGAGAATATGAGTAGATTTCTCGAAGAAAGGAAATTTTCAACTTATCTGCCCCAGAGAGACGGCGGAGAGGATGAGATGCTTTTAAAGGATCCAGAACTCTGGCCTGAAACTAGCAAGAGGGTTTTTGAACGTGATGTGGAGGCATTAAAGGATTCATCAGCATTGCTCATGATAATGGATGGCAGGGTTCCGGATGAAGGAGCCTGTGTTGAGCTCGGCATGGCATATGCATTTAGAAAGATCTGTATCGGTTTTCAGACGGACACCAGAAGTTTTGCCACCGGGCAGAACAATCTTATGCTAGATCACTCACTCTCATTTCCTATTGTGCATAACTGGGAAGATCTGAACCAATTACTGGAAAAAGAACGAAAGGAAATTAAAAAAGATTTTTAACTTTAACCGTGGCAGTATATTCTAATAATTGGAGGGAAAATAGTTTGCTTATATATATCGAGCTTAATAATTTAAATAGTCTATAACTATCTGAGAATATGGATGAAATCGCCGTTTCTCCCGGAAAAATCCGTTCAAGCCTTTATCTTACATTTAACAGAGATCAATGGGCACAGAGGCGTGGCAATCTTGAAATAAAACTTTCTGCTGATGATCTAAAGAAAATCCTTGCATTGAATGATAAAATTACCGAACTGGAGGTAAGAGATTTTTATTTTCCGATAACCAGACTTCTGGAACTTTCGATTAATAATGACAGAAATTTATACAAAGAACGTAACAGATTCATCGGCATCAATCCCGCTAAAGTTCCATTCATTATTGGAGTAACTGGAAGCGTAGCAGTTGGTAAAAGCACCACATCGCGGTTACTCAAAACTCTTCTGGAAAGGATCAATCCTGAATACAAAATTTATATTGTATCCACAGATAATTTTCTGAAAAATAATGCCAGGCTTAAGAAAGAAAATTTAATGGAAAGAAAGGGATTCCCTGAAAGCTACGATATGCAGGCTCTTATAAGTTTCCTTGTTGATATCAAATCAGGAAAAGCCAGTACAGAAATACCTGTATATTCGCACCTCAAATATGATATACTGCCAGAAAAGCAGGAAATTATTAATCCTGATATAATTATACTGGAAGGATTGAACATACTCCAGGTTGATAACTCTAAGACCCCAAATCAGATATACGTTTCAGATTTTCTGGATTTTTCTATCTTTATCGATGCGAATGTAAGTTTTATCAAGCAATGGTTCATTGAAAGATTTTTCCTTTTAATGGAAACTGCATTTAGGGACAAAAACTCATATTTCCAGCAGTATTCACAGTTTTCCAGGGAAGAGGCTACAGAAACTGCCTCGAGGATCTGGGATGAAATAAATGGCAAGAATTATGAGGAAAATATTATTAAAACCAGATACAGGGCAGAGTTAATTATTGAAAAGGATAGAGATCATAGCATAGAGAAGATAATGATGAAAAAGTTATAATGCCATTACCTCTTATTTCACCCTTCCTATTACAGTAAATATTTTATTCTCTGTATTTCTAAGAATTGTGGAAACTCTTGATTTTGATATGCCCGCAATATTTGCAATTCCCTGCATGTTGACCCTTCTCGGACTGTTAAAAAAACCATTGGAAAGACAAATACCCAAAATCCGTGATTCTGCAGGGGAAAGGATATTGTAAAGGCTTCCTGGATAGATGTGCCTCATCATATCATTTTCACTCAATTCTTTTAACTGAAGTATTTTTATATTGCTATCAATCTTTATTTCTTCCTTGAGTTCTTTGATAGTTTCGTGCCTTGCCATGAGATAATAGGACTCCACTCCGTTTGCAACTTCTGCATTCATAATATTAATGCCTGGAGCGGAAATTTTCTGTATAATAGATCCATTATATGGAACAGACATAGAAAGAAGATATGTTTTTTTTAAATCTGTTTTAGAAACCGAGAGATTTGCAAAAACATACTTGGTACGAATATTATTCAGAAATTGTTTAATATTGCCACTATAATATACATATCTAACTGCTTTCAGTTTTCCCTCATTACTTTCCCTCCATATCAAGGAGTCGTGATAACCTTCATATGTAAATGACGTCCAGCAATCTGTATGCCTGATTACAAGATTGAACATACTTACAGTTTCTTCCATTATCAATTAACATATCAATATATTTAAACATTACAGCAACTTATACTTTAATAAATGTTTAATCTCAATTTCCCTGATAAAATCCCCAGATTAAGCATATCATGTAGTATTGTCTGAATAATATGTTGATATGTAAACAGGTATATTTATATATAAAATTCTTTTCCGTTTTTATGGTAGTTAAGAGTTTTGATAATGAAGTGGTAGAACACAGGCTGGAGGTCGTGGGTGTAAATCCTATACCGAACAGTGCCAGGACAATGTCCTCAAAAAAAATATTGATATTCTGGGCTATGGCCAGTGCATCTGCACTTACCCCAATTGTCGGATTGGAATTATATTACATGGGAATTCCGTTTGCAACGATAGCAATCATCCTTGCATTGCTTATAGGTGTAATACCTGCAGGGCTTGTTGCTGAAATGGGAAGGCAGATTCCAGTTCCATCTCTGGTCGTCTCAAGGAAAACCTATGGATTTATGACATCTGGAGCATATTCCCTTGTCTTTACATTTCTGAATCTGGGATTTTTCGGCCTGAACGATACTGTCGGTGCAGCAATTATAAGCAGTTTAACCCATACAAACATAATAATCTGGTATATTGTAATGGGTATAATTCAGGTTGTGCTGGTATTATTCGGTGCAAAGTGGCTTGAATACTTCTTCAGGTACAGCGCTCCAGTTCTTATAGTAAGCTATATCATTCTGGCTTACTTCCTTCTTACATCATATAAAATTAATTTCTCAATGCTAATGCATCCTATAGGCGCTTTTACATGGGGCGGCGCTCTCAATTTTCTTCTAGGTTTTTCTATACTTGCATGGTCATATAAAATTTCAACCCAGACCAGATTTGCACATCCATTTTCAAACAAAGACTCTGCTTCAAAGAAGTTCACCTACTTCATATCCAGCCCTATAGGAATCATGATTCCTGTATTGCTCATGGGACTTATTGGCCTGGTCGGAAACAGTGTGGATCCCAAAACAGGCTGGAATATCGCGATACTATCATTCCCCGGGCTTCACGGACTTTTCGGCATAGTTGTGTTTATTGCTGCACTGGGTGTTTCTCTTGCTATCATACATACAAATGCCATGAATTTATATCCGGCAACGGCCGACCTACTGGCTGCCCTGCAACCAGCATTTAAAAAGAAACCTAATGAAAAATTAGCCCAGCCCATAGCAACAATACTGCTGGGCGCCGGAGGAATAATACTTGCAATAGCAGGAATACTGGCACATATAGAAACATTTATAGATACTCTTGCTGCAATAATATTTCCGTTCACATTCATACTCATATTCGACTGGTTTGTACATTTAAGGCATACAACAAAGATAGGCGATTACTATAATATACCCAAATCCATTTTCATGAACGTCAGAATAGATGCGCTCATTCCTGCACTGATAGGCACAGTCATTGCAATATTCGGAATAGGACCTTATGACTTCATATTCAATTACTTCCCGGAGGCACTTTTTGGTTCTCTTGTCGGTCTTCTAATCTACATTGGGGTTTACTACGGCTATACTTCCCGGCATATAAATAGTAGGGAGCATTATAATGAAGATATAAATTATGCAGATTTTGAAACAGAATAAATTTTATTTTTAAATTTGTTTATATAAATAAATATATATACTATATATAAATTATTGGATGTAATTCAGTAATATCTTTTAACATGGCTGTTTAATGCCGTGTATTTCATCAGGAGGAACTATTATGGCTAATGGTAGATTTATAGGATTTACACGGAATGAAATATTGCAGGTTTCGGCAGCATGGGGAGGCTGGATACTGGATGGATATACATCCATTGCATATCTTTTAGTATTCTCTTATATGAGCATCCTCATATTTCCAAAATCCCTTGGTTATCTGGCCCTGGTACTCACGCTTCTACCGGTAACGTTCGGCGCGGCTGCCAGATCGTTCGGTTCCGCGATTTTAGGGAATTTTATCGGGGATAAAAAAGGCAGGAAGAATATGCTCAGTATTTCCATTGTTGGATTTTCTGTTCTATCTGCTGCTATCGGATTAATCCCAACATACGCACAGGCCGGCATAGCATCACCTGTCCTGCTTTATGTTCTTTTATTCCTGGATGGAATATTTGCCGGCGCGGAATATGGTGGCGGAACAGCTTTATCAATGGAAAGCGTGAGACCGGAAAAAAGGGAACAGGCAGGAGCCTTTGTACAATCCGGTTTTGGAACAGGATATTTTCTTATAGTATTTGTTGAAATACTTTTAGTTGGTTCCATGGGAACAGCGGCATTTGCATCCTATGGCTGGAGGATATTAATGCTGACATCCATAATTCCCGGGCTCATTACGCTCGTAATCAGGCACCTGTCAAAGGAGACTGAGATATTTGATGAAATGAAGAAAACCAATGAGGTTGAGAAATCGCCAGTAAGAAAAATGTTCAAAAATGGGAGAAGCATAGTATTCGGGTTGATGATTACATCCGGCCTTTTGTTCATGAATACTGCTACAGGTTCCTTCTATCCAGTTATTGGCAGTGATGACTTCCTGAATCTGGGTTCCGGACTTTTATACGCTTTACTGATAATCAATTTCTTCTCTCTCCTCGGTGTCTGGAGTGGTGGAATCCTTGCAAGAAGCTTCAGAGACAGAAGAATACCAATGCTGATATTCTCCATAATCTTCACCGCACCTACTGTATTATTTGTTATCTTCGGCTACACGACGAACCTGTTTATGTTTACCCTGGTATTTTCAGTACAGTTATTCCTGGAAGCACTTATATTCTCCGCACTTCCTGTATTCCTGGCCGAGTCCTTCAGCAAGAGGTTCCGTTCCACTGCAATAGGATTAATATATAACGGTGGCGCAATTTTCGGAGGAACTGCCATAGTGTTACTGACCGCTCCGGCACATATAATCAACATTAAAACTCTCTGGATTGTGGAAATGTATATAGCAGGAATAGTCCTTATACTGGGACTTGTACTGTACGGAAAGCAGGATCGTTCAATAGACCCGATAACCGAATAATCTATGGAAAATTATCATATATTATTTTATTTATAAATAGAATAAATTTCTTCAGGTATATTATTTTTATATGTTTCCAAAAATTCCTTATCTTTTTGATTATCCCTGGATTCCATCCGTAGCATTACAGTTATATCATTTATTACTGGATACCATGACCCACAGCTATGGCATAATATTATTCCATCTTTATATTGAGTTGAATTGATTTTATCTATTTTTGTTTGACCGTTTCCATCCCATGCATAGCGTATTGTTGCTCCTTCGGCGAATATAAAAATCTCAAAATCTGATTTCCGACACTCAGGACACTGTAAAACCTCGATGAAACGATCTTCCATTCATAAATATACACTGATAATATAAATATTTGTTCTTTAACCATATATTACGATGACACCGTATATTAGTATGAGACAAAAGTCAATTTATACCATTTATTGTAAACATATTAATATTCTTACATATTATCTTATAGATGGCTGAATTTGATAAAACTGGGGTTACCGACCGTGAATTAAATTCAATATATAATAAGATTCCGGAGGGCTATGATCGGGCTAATGCATACATATCATTTTTTCAGGACGTTAAGTGGAGAACATTTATCGCAAAACAGGTTATTGTTAATTATAAACCTGAAAAAATACTGGATGCTGCCTGTGGAAAGGGTGAACTTACATTTACAATTAGACAGTTTTCGGACGCTTTTACAGTAATGAGCGATTATTCAGAAAATATGCTTAAAAATGCTATTGTTAAGGGCAATATGGTACTTGCCTCCTTTGATAATCTTCCCTTCAAGGATAGTTCATTTGATTCTGTTATGAGCACCTTTGCGTTACATGCGGCCGACCGAATTGAAACTGTTGTGAAAGAATTTGCCAGAGTAACTTCAAATTCAGTGGGAATTATAGCCATGGGAAAATCTGATAATAGATTCTTCCGGTTTATTTCAGGCGTATATTTGAAATATATCCAGCCTTATATGGCAATACTTGGCCATGAAAAACCTTCAGATTACAGATTTATATATTATATCTATAAGCGAATACCAACAAATTCTGAGATAAAGTCCATTTTCGAGAAGTATTTTGTGCTCGATTTATTTGAGGAAAAAGCATTCGGAACTGTTTATATTATATCGGGTAGAAAAAGATAAGCCATAATTACAAATCAATATAACAGGAAGAAAGCCAATGAATTTACGATATGAATAAATTCCTGTAATCATATAATATAAATTCAATAAATAATTAATTTTTAAAATATTTTTCAGAATATATCAGAGCATGATTTTTAAAACAACGATAAATTGAATATTTTAAGAATAAACATTATATTACAATTAAATGCGGATTAACAGTGGACAGGGATGACAATGCTGCATTAAATGTACTCAATGCTGTATTCAAAAAGATATTCTGCACAGGAAGAAAATACCCGCGGACTGTGGGAAATTAATGCCTGTGGAGGGGAAACCTATACCTGATAAGACAAGTTTTTCTGTAGAAGCAGGAAGATCCTATCTTTAGATAGGAGAGGATGTCACCTGCTTCTCGAAAATATATCCAGAGGGAAACTCCCCATCAGTTGGAAGTTTGATGTATCTTGCAATTCCTTCGGGCGCACATGTTGTACCTGTATCATTATATTCGAAAGATGTTCCTGATAGGACCGTGTAGTATTCCCGCCTTTCCCTATATATGGCAACCTGTGCATTGCCTTTTCTGTACACCTTGCCGCTATTGTGTTCAAACTTCCACTCTTTATTGATGAAATTATTTAGTTTTGTTTCCTTATAGAGATAATTGGAAGTATCTATACCTCCAATAAAAAAGAAAAATTTAGACACGACACCCATGCCATAGGATTCCATAAGCTTAATAGATGGCCAGTTACCGGTTTCAACCATGCATCTCAGTGTATTTAATCCGTTCCTGTATGCAAAACCATATGCAAAGTCCAGAAGCTGTGTTCCCAGACGCTTTCTTCTTGACTCTGGATTTACGCGCAATCCGCTGAACCAGAGTGCCCTATCAGTCAGCTTCTCCAGTTTTATAAATCCCTGAATGGTTTTATCTATTATAACATAGACATTACATGAATTCAAATAAGATGGTCCATACTGTGTGTTGATATAATCATCATAGCCGGACCTTGCAGAAATATCACTTATATATTCCCAGTCATCATGGGTAGCCTGCCTGATCATCAGTGTATAATTTGAACAGGTTCATAATATTTCTTATAAGGTCTAAATCATTTCCCTTCGTCCTTTATAGTTTCCTCAGGGTATCCAACAGGTTTTCTGAACATTGAAATTACTCCAGCGAAGGCTGTGATTCCAAATCCCACATAGAAAACATCATGCATGGACGTCATGAAAGCAGGTGCAATTGTTTCCGGGAACCAGTGATGACCGGTAATTGTACCGATAGTATTTGCAGATATGCCTGAAAGTACACCCTGCGGTACAGTTGTAAGAACATCCTTTACTGTATTGAGCCCAAGAAATGTGGAGAATAAAATCTCAGTTGGCGGTATGCCTGAAAAATATGATGTTAGTGATGTTGCCCGCTCTCCTGTTAGTGCTGAACTTATAGCCCCCGGATAGTAGAGTGCCAGCCCAAGTATCAGTATAGAGAAGAATGCACCTATACTTGCGGTATAACCTACATTCCTCATCGTATTAAGAACTCCTGAAGTTGTTCCTCTCTCATTAGCTGGAACCGATGACATGGCGACCGTAAGATTTGGAACGTTGAATATGCCATAGCCGATACCGAATATGGTTATTACTATAGATAGAAAAATATATGAAAAATCATAGGTTAAAAGTACCAGGACAAGCAGTGCAAATGCGGAAATGAAGAGACCTGCAGTTGTAAGAATTCTTGGATCAAAACGTAGAGACAGCTTAGTTGAAAGTACACCGAAGATGCCCATGGATATTGGCAGTGGCAACATATATATTCCTGCCCAGAGTGGCGTCACAGAATATCTGTATCCGTGTATGGGAAGCCATATTCCCTGGAATATGAGTGTTAACATATACATTAACCCCATCATGCCCAGGGCAGAAACAAATGCAGTGAATACACTTATACTGAAATTCCTTGATCTGAAAAGCCTTGAATCAAATATCGGGCTCTTTGCCCTCTTTTCTATTAATGGCAATATTAACAGCATTGATGTTCCGGCAATTAGGGCTGCTATCACCATTGGATTTGTCCATCCCATAGGATTATTTTTGTATGGAGTAATGCCGTATGTAACACCGAGGAGAAGTACAATGAGACCTACTGCATAGATAATATTGCCGGCTATGTCAATATGACGCGCTGCCCTTTCCCTCTTATCTTTAAGTTTAATGTATGACCAGAAAGTGCCGAATATTCCGACTGGAATACTGACAAGGAATATGTCCCTCCAGTAAATGGTTGCCAGTATGCCTCCCAGGACTATACCCACGCTAACTCCAGAGACTGCAGCCACACTGTTGATAGATATGGCAAATCCCCTTTCTCTTGGAGAGAAATTATCAGTAATTATTGCAAATGTATTGGCCATTATAAATGAGCCACCGATAGCCTGAACTATTCTGAATACTATAAGTTCCAATGCTATTGTATAACCTGTTCCGGGGGCCAGATAAAGAAGAATGGACCCTAATGTAAAAATCAGGAAGCCAAGATTAAATATTCTAACCCTCCCGAAAATATCTGAAAGTTTTCCTATGCTCACAAGAAGTACAGAGAGTACAATCATATAACTCATTATTAACCATAGTAAATATGGAAATGATTGAGGGGCCATCGGATTTGAATGAATCCCATCAAAGATAGCAGGAAGTGCTACAATTATTATACTTGTATTGATTGTTGCCATTAACTGGCCTATCGTGGTATTACTGAGCGCTATCCATTTATCCTGCATTGTTTTTTTAAATTGCGGTAAAATATTTAAATATTATTACTAAATAATTTATTGATAAATTATACTTTCAATGTTGTTAGTGCCCTGATGAAAGGTTGTTCTGTGGAGATAATGTGGCACACATTAATGCATAAAGTTGCCAGTTTTTGGAATTAAAATCGGTTAAATTAATTAGATATTCCATAATTATCTGTTATGGCCACAGTAATACCATATTCAGATGAAAATCGATATCTGGCCCATGAATTTCTCATGAAGGATCCCTATAAAAATACTGTGATGTCTGCACTTCTGGAAGAGAGTGGCAGGAATTCGCACCTTATTTACGATAATGGGGTGATACGGGGAATTCTGGCTGTTTCTCCAGATTACAGAAATTTATGGTTTTATGGAAACAGATCATCTTTTAAAACTATACTGGATAATATTGATTATACCGAGTATAATTTATATATTGACCCGAAAAATCTGGACATAGCAATGAGCAAATTCAATTTTTCTACAGCAAAAATCCTGGTAATGCGCCTCAAGATCAGGGATTACAATATAAAATCAGGAAATGGGGCAAAATTAAACGATAATGAAATATCTGAATATGGAAAATCCTTTGGAACTGTCCCGGAATCGGCAAACACTTTTGTTAAATATAAAGATGGAGCCATAGTTGTATCCGGAGGTATAATATGCATTAATAGCAGGTCCTGTGCACTGGGATCAATTATAGTTTATTACCTACATTTTTATATTCTGATTCATGAACTTGAGTATATAGCTTTTTGCAAATGTCAGGCTGCGTGAGAGTTTCTCAAAGCCTTCCTTAATCCTGCCTTTCAAATCATCTTCAGAATTTATTGCAGCAATAGATACATACCTCTTCACGCTTTTCCATATGAATTCTATGGGATTGAGATCCGGTGAATAGGGTGGAAGGAATATGAGTTTTATATTCAATGACTCTGCACTCTCCTTCACGGCCTTTGAGTGATGGGACCTGAAA
>JAKAAK010000200.1 GCA_021797025.1 Thermoplasmata archaeon | reverse complement strand
TAGATTAATTTTTAATAAACTCAATCATTTTTATCCTGTTCACAAATATTATTTAAAATAACCCATTACTATATTATGGCTGTTTGTCCGGTATGCAATGAAAAATTTGATTATGGGGATTATTATACCATGGCCATTCATTTTATAAATCTGGCAAAGGACAGTGATTCATACCATGTACAGTGGATTAACAGAAATATCTCCAGGGAAAGGATAGATGTTACTCAGTTTACATGCGCAGTAGAAAATTTTTATAACATGGGCCATGGAGGAATTAAAGAATGGATAATAAATATATTTGTGGATCAGTTCAGGGGAGAAAATCCACACCCATTCATATTAAAAATGCAGAGTTACAGCAAACCGGTTATGATGGGTTATGCAGTAGAACATTATTTCTTTCTGAAACAGTGGGTTAAGTCCTGTTCAATAACAGTATCTAAGACAGATCTGGATGATGTCCAGAGATATGAAATTGAAAACATCCTGTCAGAATATTACGGCATAGGAAGAAAAAAGCCGCATATAGAGCTTTTGCTGGAAATGGGCGAAGAACTTGGAATAGACAGAACCCAAATTTATGCCACAGAGCCATTAAATGGCACTAAATTTGCCATTTCCCGCTGGAAGGATATTGCTAATAAATGCAACTGGATATGCATAATGGCGGCAATGCACTCACTGGAACTGATTGCAAACAGAAGATTAAATAATTATGGTGCAAAGTACAGTTACTTTAATCCAGAAATACTTGAGTCTCCCTTAGTGCCTGATAGTGTTAAGAAGTTCCTGGGAGAGGGATACAGGAGCGATGACTCGCATTCCTTCAGGGCACTGGATATAATAGCAAAGTACTGCCATAAATATAACATTGAAAGCATTCAGGATGCCTATCTTATGTCAGCATATGCCTTTGACAGGTACCTTGAGGCAAGGCTGGAAAGGGGTGAGATGTTTGAAAACTAATAATGAAAGAGGGTGTGCCCTGTGTGATGCCACATGGGGGAATATTACAGAGAAATTGAGAATGAAAAAATGTTTTTCTGCTGCAACATATGCGCAGATATATTTGAAAATATGGTTAACGTGGTGAAAAAGGAAACAGGCTGGGATCATATTGACAGTGTTGAGCTTCACGGAAATTATAGCTTGGGGAGAAACTGCACAGCGACCAGTGGTGAAAATACATTCAAATATTATTTCAGGGCATACAGCGATGGAAGAATAATGGAGTTCAAAAGATTGTAGTTACGCATAAAAATATAAGTAAATATAGGTTTTCTAATTTGTATGTTATGTCGGCGGATACAGAGGGCACGTATATAGAATACCCAACAGGCAGCGATAGAATAAAAGGATATCTGGCATTCCCAAATGATGGAAAGGATTATCCTGGGATAATAGTCATCCATGAAATATTCGGGCTGGACCCACATACAAGATCGGTTGCAGACAGAATGGCCTCAGAGGGTTATGTTGCCCTGGCACCTGACCTTTTCTCAAGCAGGAAGCTATCAAAAGTAATTACCAAGGAGGGAATTGCTGCAACCATGGAATTTATTATGTCAATTCCACCAGAGAAGCAGCGGGACGAAGGTTAGAGGGACCAGCTTCTTGGCAATATGCCTGATGCTAAGAGAAAAGTTATAATGGATACATATAACACATTGCTGAAGAACAGGCCTGTTGATCTTCTCACAGAATATTTATCCTCAGCGGTTGATTACCTTCATACACTGGAAAATGTCAACGTGAAAATAGGCAATGTAGGATTTTGTTTCGGGGGAGGCATGTCGATCAACCTTGGGTGTACAGGAAAGGTAGATGCCACAGCAATATATTACGGAGAAAATCCGGAACCAATGGATAAATTAAAAAACGTAAAAAATGCTGTGATAGGATTCTATGCAGGGGAGGATAAAAGAATAACATCGAAGGTACCTGATCTTGTTTCTAAACTTTTTGAATATAATAAGGAGGTTTCTGTTAAAATTTACCCAGGAACTTATCACGCATTCTTCAACAGCACAAGGCCCTCAATTTATAATAGAAGGACATCAGAGGACTCCTGGAAGCTTCTTATGGCCTTTTATAAAGAGATATCCAATGAGTAACCTTCCATAATTAAATATATTCTATATAGCTGTTTTTATATTTTTATTAACATTCCCTGCCTTAATCAAACAATACATACCTTTATATTCATTCTTTTATAGCGAATTCATGGTCAATGATCTCAGTTCATTTGAAAGTGAAGTGAAAAACAATTATGGCAGGTCGGATATGGATTTTCCCAAGGGTAGCATAAAAATTCTTGACAGATCTATAGTTGAAATACTGATAAAAAATGCAAGAAAATCAAAAAGTGTGCAGTATAAATCAGGAGATAATATGTATACTGCCACATTCAGCACATTCACAAAGCTTGATGATGATGGCATGGTTGGAGTTTATGCGGATGTACCCCCGGATAATGATGATATAAGGGAAATTACATTCCTGGTGACCGGATTTCATGCAAAATGGGATACAGAAATTACATTTTCAAAGGAGTATATGACTGCCATGCCTGACAGGGAATTGAAGCATTTAATAAATTTCCAGAGGGCTGTCCTGGCAACAGGGATCGTGTAAAAGAATATTTAAACAGTAAAATGAACTTCTTTCTATAAGTTATTTAAAAGAGTTCTGGATTTTCTTTCTCAATTCTTTCCATTGCCATATTGAACCCGTCCATTATACGGATTACAGTAAAGGATGAAATCAGCATTATTATCCCCACAATTGTAATTATGTAGGGAAAGTAGAGGAAACCGGAAATATAGCCAAATACAAAGGCCATGACAGGTGATGAGCTTACGGAAAACATTGCTGTGAGAGAGTTGAATTTTCCTGTAATGCTGCTTGGTATTGAATTTATTACCATAGTTTCTATATAGATGTTTACAAAGGCAAGTATAACCCCTGAGAAAAATGTAAGCACGCCATCCATGATGGGTATTCTATTGAATGATATAAGAACAAATATAATGCCGGTCAGGAAGATATAAAGTGCCATCAACCTCTTACTATTCTGGTGCCGCTTGAACACTGAATGCATTGACATTAGACCTCCGGCAAGCATACCTGCAGGGAACCCGGCGATAAAGAATGTATAATAAATGGAGCTTGCATGCATAATAATGTATATGAGGCCAGATGCAAAAACATCAATCGCCACGAACATTCCGTTTAGTATCAGGGTAAGTAGCAGAAATGGAATAATGCTTTTCATTATTTTGAATGTGCTCCTGAAACCATTTCTTACGTTGCTCCGGTTTGAGACCTTCACAGTGTTAGGTATAAAAATCATTGCCATTGCAAGTATTGAAATCCCTATGAGGATTTCATAAACATAATTATACTGCATGAATATGAATGCCCCTCCAACAAGAATCCCTGCAAGTGTAAAAATCCCGGAGGATAGCTGATCTGCTGACTGTGCACCGGCCATATGGTCAGCGGGTATTATTTCCTTGGTCAGTGCCCTGAAATCATCTGACACTACCCACATAAACATGGATGATAGAAAATCAACCGCATATATAATAAATAACCCGTGCCCGGCAATAAGGAACGAGTATGTTATTACCATCATAAAATTTATTGCAATATATATAAGATGGCGATCATACCTATCGATAATGGACCCCTCAGGTATGGCAATTATAAGGTATCCCAGGAAGGAAAATCCCGGAATCAGGCTCACCAGCAGGACTGAATGGTAGTTCGCAATGATTTCCCACATGAAATAGATATAGTAAGCTGTATTGCTGAATCTGGCTATATTCCTCGAAACGAGATACCTCACAAAGGCGCTTTTATTATGATTATAAAGTTCTGAGGTTAACATATAAATTTAACTTATACGTATATTTATATCTGATATATAAATTTGTGTTTATGGAAGAGAGATACAGAGAGGTACTGAATGTGTACAGGAATCCTACAAAAACAAAAATCATCACCCTGCTTATAAACAATAAAAAAATGACGGTTACCGGCATGGCAAAGTATATTAAAACTACCAGGTCGAACCTGTATCAGATCATGTCCGAGCTTGTATCAATTGGCATGGTCAACGATCCTGAAATCAGGCCCAAGAAAAACTATGTTGAAAAATATTACAGCCTCAATGAGGATTATTTTGCATTCCATGATGAGAAGATAGACGATGAAATAATGGGGCTTCCAGACGATCAGTATAGGGATACCCTGGCATCTTTCCTCATGGCGCAGTCATTGAATCTTGGGATTATGGCATCTGCTGTGGAGAACATGCCTGTAAAGGATATCAGGGGAATAAGAGAAGACCATAATCTGAATATAATGTCATTCGGTACAGTATCCAGGCAGGGGGCCTCATCAATATCAGGTGCATTAAATGAAGAACTAAAGAAAACCATTGATGATAGCGGCGATGATAGGGTATTTCTCTTTCTCATGCTTCCAACAAGGTTGATTGCAGGGAAAAAATAAAATCTATATAATGGGCAAAATGGCATTTAAACCGATAAATTGAATTATTAAGGATTTATTCAATGTTATGGATGATACCGACAACAGGATACTGTTCAATACGCTTAGAAATCCAAGGGGCAGGCTCTCTGATCTCTCAGAGGGGACAGAACTAAGCGAGCAGGACGTACATTACAGATTGAAAAGGATCAGAGAAAACAGCATACTTGAAAGATACATGCTTCATGTTAATCCAAAAATTTATGGCAATCAGGCGTTTTACATGGCATTTGCCACGGATGCCGAATACCCCGGAAAGGTGGATGCTGTTATTCGATGTTTTGAAAAACTTACAGTTTTTGGAATTTCCGGAACAGAGAATGAACTCACCAACAAGATCGGGGAAATGAAATCATACCTTGGAAATCCCGTCATGGAATACTCACCCAAACAGGATTCCGTATCACTACAGCTTTCAGCTCTGGATAGCTTTATTCTGAAGGTTCTTTCCAGGGACCCTATGACACCTGCAGCCACTATAGCAAGAGAGGCTGAAAAAAGGGTAAAGCAGATAGAATCGCGCCTGGATTACATGGAAAGGCATAATGTGTATTCTATCATACCAAAAATAAACCTCTCAAAGGTTAACCTTGTGCTTGTTGCATTTTTCAGCAACAACGTGGAGGAAATAACAGATTCTATAGACCAGGAACTGGTATTGATACAGGACTCGATCTCCGGCCTGGTGCTTATATTCGAGCAGAATCTCATGAATGCCAAATCCATTGTAAATAAAATAAAGAGAGTTGACAGCGGCCTTGATGTCATGCTTGTATATGATTACAATTTCTTCAAATAGTGGGGATTTGATACATATTTCAAATGCACTAATCCTGTTTTAACCCTATAGAATTATTCCAGATTTATCTTAGAACCGATATTTTCCTTTATTGCCTATTCATAAAACAAATTCATGGAGAAACATGTTCTATAACAAAACTAATATATAAGTAGATAATTAATTTAGGAATGCCTAACAAATCAGATGCCGGACCATACTGCGGAAACCATGGAAATTCTCGCAGTCGCAGGAATATATGCAGGATAGAATCCTCAGCAGAAAATATTGGAGTTTCTCAATATTTATCAGACCATGCAATTGACATAGACATTAAAAGTTCAATAGAAAAAGGCAATTACATGGATGCTCTGGAGGGATTAAAGCGCCTTGAGGCAAATCCTAAAGATCATGCATTCATTTATACCCTAGAGAGCCAGTGCCTTATCTCCATGGGTCGATACACTGAGGCAAGGGAAAGGGCATCCCTGGCAATTGACATAATTCCAGATTATATTCCAGCCATAAGCAGTTTTGCCATAGCAAGCGTGTATCTAGGAGAATTCGATGATGCATTCCAAGCATATATGACCGCCCTTGCAATAGAACCACGTAACCCAG
>JAKAAK010000014.1:15310-24295 GCA_021797025.1 Thermoplasmata archaeon | reverse complement strand
AAAAGGAGTTTTTACCTCAAATACTCCCAATTCATATAAATAGTAATATTCCTCCAGTGATTAGCACAAAAAGAGCATATGAATTTGGAAAATCCATTAGAAGGGCGGTGGAGTTAAATCTCGCAAATGATAAGAGAGTTGCTATAATTGGAACGGGAGGTCTTTCTCACTATCCTGGTACTCCACTCTATGGGAAAGTTGATATAGACTTTGACCGGAAATTGTTACGCCTCATTGAGGAAGGGAAAGGAGAAAACATTCTGAAGTTCACAGATGAAGAGCTGCAACAGAGTGGAAACTTAGAGATAAGGACGTGGATGACCCCAATGGGAGCATCGTTTTCAGGCAAAGGAAAGGTATTAATGCAGGTGCCCACATTTCATATTGATTATGCCCTGGTCGAGTTCGATGTAAACAATGGGAATATAAGAGGTGACTCCCAGTGAAGGTGGCTGTAACTGGAGGAAATGGTAAAGTAGGAAAGGCAGTTGTTGCTGAGCTACAGAGAGCCGGCCATGAAGTTATAAGTATGGATAGAACACCACATTCGCTGCAGGCTACAAAAACATTAACAGTCGATATTCAACATGAGGGGCAAGTCTTTGATTCTTTGTATGGCTGTGATTCCGTGGTTCACTTAGCCGGTTATCCAAGGCCTGGCATGGTTCCTGACTTCCTTACTTTTTCAGAAAATGTAAAAGGCACATTTAATATATTAAATGCATGCAGCAAGATTGGAATAAAAAATGTTGTATGCGCATCCAGCATGGCCGCTTATGGTTTCAGGTATGCACCAATTTCTCTCTTTCCAGATTATGTGCCCATCGATGAGAAATATAAATGCGAACCGGTTGACCCTTATGGATTGTCAAAATTGGTAGGTGAAAACATTGCTGAATCATTTTCCAGATTGTCAAAAATGAAAATAATTAGTTTTAGATTTCCACAGGTGATTGATAAATATAGCATTTTAGAGGAAAGGCTGAATGACCCAGCTTTGGGGATGAAAAGCCTATGGCTATATATTGACCTGAGAGATATTGCAAGAGCGGTAAGATTAGGGCTTGAAAAAAACTTGAAAGCCGGCCATGAAGTGTTTCTCATAGCCGCAAATGATAGTGTAGTTAAAGGTAATACAACCGACATCATAAAAAAATTTCTGCCGAACACAAAAGTTCTTCGTTCAGAGGAACTAGGTAATTGGAGTTGCTTAGATATTTCTAAAGCTCGGAAAGTTCTTGGTTTTAACCCTGAATATCGTTGGAAAGAACAAGTAAAACTCTAATATTTGTATTTACCTATCTTATATAATTTAGCACAAATTAAAAAATGCGTAATTTTTATCTAGATATCAGGCATTGGTGGAATTGCCGATAATAAGATATACTAAAAGATGTTACCAGAATTATATGCGACTGTATTCAGATTCCGGTGAAAATTTAATCGAAGACATTAAATTTAATAAACTGTCAGATATGCTTGTAAATGAGTTTATAAAATATTATGGGCACACACCAAATAAAGCGAGGTAAATTCATGGACTAATTCTTTTCAGTTTATTAAAAATGAGCTTGAGTCAACTAAACTTTTCGATATATGGGTTGTAGTGGAATATGAGCTGACATACAGTGCGAAAAGAATAGACGTCATGTTCCTTGGAAAAGGAAAAAATGGAAAGAGCATTGTCATAATGGAATTAAAACAGTGGTCAAATGTACAGCCATCAAATATAGAGAGAAATATAAGTACCTTTACCGGTGGCGCCAAAAGGGACATACCACACCCTTCAGATCAGGTCGCGGGGTATTATTACAATTTGAATGATTTTATGGATGTATTTACAGAGAATAAAATCAACTTATATGCATGTGCATACTGCCACAACTACTCACCCAAGGAAAATGACCCACTGTTTCAGCCATTATTTGATGAAACATTATCAGAATTCCCTCTTTTTACAAAAAATGATTTCAATGAACTTGGCTCATATCTTACGGAGAAGCTTGAAGGCGGTAATGGGCAGGAGGTTTATAATGATTTTATACATAGCAATATTAAGCCATCAAAGAAGCTGATAGCTTACATATCAGATATATTAAGAAACCAGAAGGTATTTTCATTGATAGATGAACAGATACTTGCAAACAACACTATAATAGACAGGGCAAAAAAAGCGGCAAAACTGAAACGCAAATCTGTTATTATTGTTGAAGGCGGGCCAGGCACAGGCAAATCGGTAATTGCATTAAATGCAATGGCAGAGCTTCTTTCGAAAGATTATAAAGTGTTCCATGCAACAGGGTCAAAAGCTTTCACTTCATCATTGCAGAAAATTGTAGGGTCAGGAGAGAAGAACAGGCCAACAGATGACATAGACGTCCTGATAGCAGATGAAGCCCATAGAATTAGAAAATCCAGTAACAGCAGATATACAAGGCCTGAAAAAAGAAGTGCTTTACCGCAGATAGAAGAAATGATTAATGCAGCCAAGGTATCTGTATTTTTTATAGATGAACACCAGCTGGTACGGCCAGAAGAAATAGGAAGTATCAAGCTTATAACAGAAGCAGCAAAAAAGTTCGGGGCAGAAGTGCATAACTTCCAGCTAAAAACACAGTTCAGATGCAGTGGCTCTGATGGATATTTAAACTGGATTGATCCCCTATTGAATATAAATGATACAGGCAACGAATTCCTGTCTAAAAACGAAAAAATGGAATTTAAAATTGTTAATAGCCCTCAAATTTTAATGGATGAAATGAACCTGCGCAATTCCAAAGACCCAAATTCAGCAAGGATGGTTGCAGGCTTCTGATGGCCATGGAGCGAACCAAATGAGGATGGAACGCTAAAGGATGATATAGTTATAGGGGATTTTAAAGCTACCTGGGAATTAAAAAACTTTAAAAACATACGGTTCACAAAAAAACCTGAAACAGCAGCATGGAATCTCTGGCCAATAGACCCCTCCTGCTCCAATCAGGTAGGCAGCATATATACCATACAGGGATTTGAATTCGATTATATATTCCTTATATGGGGAAATGACCTGGTTTATGATTATTCTATACATGATTGGGTAGGAAAGCCTGAAAATTCCAAGGATTCTAAAATAAGAGGAGACAAGGATGGTTTTACATCGCATGTTAAGAATATTTACAGAACACTTCTTACAAGGGCCAGGTTTGGTGTTTATGTATATTTCCTTGACAAGGATACCGAAACATTTGTAAAATCAAGAATAGAAACAGAATAGTTATAATAGACCTAAATTTTAAAATGAAATAAATAACAGAATAATTACAAGATATATGTTAAGTTTTAGTATACTATTTAATTACCAATTGGTATCTTTGATTTATTTTGTTGTAAAACTATTATGGGGTCAACTACGGAATTGGTCTTTGTGGGCTGGGTATACAAACGATGTTTTGGATTTGTTTAAATAAATCTCATAATCTCTTTCCAAAGCATTTTTGCTTAATGGTAGGAATAAGTTTTCATAAATGTAATCCCGAAGTTTTATTAAGTTGAGTATCATTGATGTCAGGGTTTCTGTTGAATAATACAAATACTGGTTTCTCCGAAGCTTAGCTTTTTTGAAAACCCCAAAATCTGTATGTTTAGGTTCAATTTCTAAAAATTCTTTCATTAATTTCTCTAGGTCATCGATGGTAAGCCATTCTTCTTCATCTTCAAACACCTGAAAATTGAAATTTTTCCTTCTCGTTAAGAATTGATCAAAGGAACTCAATTTTACACGGGCTTCCTCATGTTTATAACCCTGTGGAGTCAAATAATCTAACATATAGGCAAATAGTCCTCTAGCTGATAACAGGTGTAAATTATAATTATAAAAGACCTTATTGTTCAGGTTTATTTGTATTAATTCAGACACAAGATCTATATTTGCCTCGTTGCGATTTATACCAAGGCCAAAGTTTAGTATATCCTTCAGTTTCCGAAGACTTATCTCCTCTTCAAAAGTTAGCACAGTGTGTGGAACATCCCGTTCTTTTTCAAGTATATTGACATAAAACAAAGCTATCTCTTCCCATATCTCCCGGTAGAGAAATTCGAGCCGTATAGATCTTATAATTTTAACTATATCGGAGTTGAGAGATATTTGCGGATCCAGGAAGTGACTTAAGTAATCTCTTGAGAGAAGGGTTAACTTTTCTATGCCTATATTATTCTTGCCCCTGAAGTTTATTTTAGACAGTACTTCGGAGAGAACTTTATTAACCTCGAGAAAAATGCTGATTCTAAAATTGAAATTATATTTTAGATCCTGCTTAATGGCCGAAATTCTATTTAGAACTGATGGGGCCATCAAGCGAGAACTCATGGCGTTCCTGTAATAATATGCATATCCTTCGAAAGGTTCTTTCTTATTGTTTCTTTTGAGTTTAACGGCATGTATTTCCGGGCTATTTTCAATTTCCACTATTAATACATGGTTATTTTGTGGCGTCTCTACCGTTTCTATAACAAAAAGGCCAGCCATGGAAGGTTCTATTTTATCAATTATGTGGTTTTCTATACTATCACTGGTTTCCTGGCATCCAACTATTTGCCTCTCTGAATCAGTAACTCCAATGATAAGTATGCCACCTTGACTATTAGCAAACGCTACTACTTCTCCCAAAAGGTTCTTATCAATATCTTCTGAAACACTTCTCTTGAACTCTACTCTAGCGTCTTCCATATTGCTATCTAGAAAATCTTTTAGATCCTTGTAAGACGGCCGGGGGGTACCAAATATTTGCTCTATAAACATTAATGGTATATTATAGGAAAACTTGGTATATTTAACTTTCTCTCCATATTTAAATATCGGAAAATTAGCATCGGCAACTTTTCGTTGATTTATAACAAGGAACTCAGAGGAGATATTATTATTCTCAATTTCTCTTAACTGTTTTCTCTCTCGCTTGTCTCCTGATTTTGTATTAAATTGCTATAGATGCACGATAGAGATTCCAGAAATGGTTTCATGTATTCACTATACCATTCCTGAATACTTGGTTCCTCTTTTGGGCTCCATGCGAATATGGATTTAATTTGCTATATATTTTACGGTCTATCACATCGCCAAAAAACTCGTTGTGTTTTCCCTTAAAAGCTATCCTTGTGCATTCATTAATTTTTCTTTTTATGATTAAATTAATTCTTTTGCATGATTATCCTTTCCCTAGTTCAAATAAACAGCTTTTTGCTATATAATAAAATTAATTTCTTATCTCACTAGCAAGATAAATTTAGAATTCCTCCTTGTCACTAATCCCGCCTTAAGCCTCTGGGTATGATTAAGTCAACTGAAATAGCACAATAAGCTTATTTGAACTATGATTCCGTTATATATAAGCCTAAAACTTTGCATGCTTTCAGATCGGATTTGAATATTCTGCATATTACCGCTTTTTGCTGATGGAAACTTTGTCTATATCCTTATCCAGATGTATGGCAAATACACCTTTGGCAATTTTAAAATTATCTGATACCACCCAATATTCGGCGATAAGATCGGTCAGCCCCTGCGTCGGCGGAATAAGCTCATCTGAGTCCAAAAAAGCATCCATCAGAGGCATATCAGGCCGGCTTTTCATTAGAAGAAAACTGTTAAATTCCCGGTATGTCCTAGGGAGAATATGTGCGGAGGGACTCTTGTATTCTCTCCATTTTAATCCGAATACATCCGTAATATACTCTTCTCCTGTCTCTGCATTCCTAAGCCTTTTCATAAAGACATAGCAATTTCTGGCGGTCTTTCTTTTGTCTTTGTTCCTAACTGCCACAAGTAACAAACGTGCTGGCTGGTTATTTATCCCGACCACATCTCTAAATGTCACATCCATTAGGCCAAGCTCAAGCTTATCCTGTGGGATTTGTATCAGTATCCCTATAACCGCAAGCACAACTGCAATGACGCCTATCTCTATACTAATCACGGACATAATTATACCCTTTTAAGTTAATAACCAATTATGCTATCCACTTATTTTTCTCCACAATCGGCCTTTTTGCTCTCAATTATCCATTTGCCCTCATCCTTGTCAAAGAACCTATCATAATTCTTTATTATAGAATATTGATCCTTTTTAAAGTTAAGGTACTTATTATCCCTTATACTTCTTGGAATCATCCAGCGATTTTTTATGAAACCAACAATTTTATCCTGACTGATATCATAGTACTCCACACTTTTACTTTCTCCTCTTAAGAATTCAAATGAACGATACCCTAATGGCATTGCAAATAATTCTCTTTTAATGTTATGATAAAGCAATTCTCTTGGCAAATTGAGCTTGTCTAGTGCAGCGCATATTACCACTCTTCTGTTTCTAACACCGCTTCCCCATAATGGATTTTTCCGTCCTTTGATATCTTCCCTCACCAAGGATGTCAACTCATTGTAGAAATCAGAAAAAAGATGGAATTCTCCGGAACCGCTTGACCATCCAGCATGAATCATTTCCGGCCCCGGGGATATTTTAATTCTATCATATACGGAGCTCTTCCCAAAAGCAGAGGCCGTAGTAATAAGGGCAAGTTTTCCATCAAATATCCTGCCACTGATTAGCGACCGTTTGCCCTTGTACTTCCTTGCGAAATCTCTTCGAATTATAGGTGAAGCTAATAGGGACGCAATTAACTTGCCACCTAGGACGGATGAATATGGCGGTATAGAACCTAATACGAAAGCGTCCATTACGTTTCTCAGTCTTTTACCCCGTGCTTCCCTTGTCCATCCAATGAGGTTGTCCCTATCCCTAATACCAAAAACCGGGTCTGCTAGCCCTATTATTCCTATTACGGCCCCATTAGTTTTATCCTTTACAATGTATCTGAGCCTGCGGCCATATCCTGCAGATATGGGAATGGACCAGTGCAATTTCACCCAATTAAACAGGTTAGTATTTTTTTTATCAACCTGGATTAATTCAGGTTCAATGTTTGCTACGTCAAGCTCACGGCCATCAATTACGTACTTATCGATTAATTCAGGCTCATATTTCTGAATTTTCTCCCAGTTCTTTTGTACTGCTATATTTACGGCCGTTTTATGTGCATTTCTAACATAGGATTTTTCCTCTGGTAGAGATAATTTCCCCTCATCGTTTATAGTGAAACCAATGTGTGCTAAGTGTGCCAGGATTCTTCTCCTCAGGCCTTCGCTGTCCTGATCATAACTTTGGCCATCAAGCGTACTGATTTCTTTCTCCATATTTCTTCTATTACATCATAGGCCTAAACTTTTCGGTGATCTCAAGATTACCATGTAACTACTTCTTCAAAGAATTATAATATCTAGTTTTGACAGCAAATGGGACATTTTCTCTGGTTAATTGAATTTGCCCTTTTTCGCTGAGATACGATCTCTCTTTTTCATCAAGTCTGTTATACAGTTCTATGGTTCTTTGACTTGGGTCTATGCCAGCTCGTTCCACTTCATTATACTTGGCAATAATTGAAGCATTCACTGGATCTGAGTCTTCATTTTGCAATATTGCTTTAATATCTGTCAAAAGATCAGAATTTCCCTGGATCTCAAGGCTCCTATCAGGTTTAACAATATCTTCAAAATTATTTACCGTTAGTGGCAAAACAAAAGGTTGAAATGAAGTCCACATGTAACACTTGCCCGGTATAGGTTCGCTTAAAATCTGTGTCAGGATATCATCTGAATAGTGTGCATTCGCACGTCTTAAACTTTCTAGATCACTTCTGCTGATCAGGTGGAACACAAAGAAATTGTCTGCCTGGCTTAGTATATCGGACGGAATGCTGCCGGGCTGCTGTGTTATGAAAATACCACCTAACGCATACTTCCTGCCTTCTTTTGCCAATTCAATAAATGAAGCATAATTAGAATCTTGGCCAATAACAGACTGGGCTTCCTCAACAACAAAGGTAGCCTTTATCAATTTACTGCCCTGATCTGTGAAGTTACGTTGATTATGGTCAAATATCCATTTTACCACCATTGAGCTCAGCTGCAACGCAGTTTTACTATCTAGCAATGAAATATCCACTATTACTACCTCTTCTCTACTCATAGCTTCAGTAATGATGCCCATCAGATGTGAATCTGGATCGTGTAAACTACGAATTGGTGAGACCAAATTATTAAGAACGGGTTGGAAATTGTTTGTATCTTCATCACTACCAGTTACGATTTCTGCGACTTCAGATAAATCTGCCCTCCACCCTTGGGTGTAAAGCAAATCAACTAGCCTTCCCCAATCTTCAATTTCCATGCCCATCAACTTTGAAAAGAATACAGTCTCATGTTTTGAAGGATTAACGATAATCGGGAGGATAAATTTCGGATCGAACTCACGTAAATTAAGCTTCATGTAGCGATACACGTTTCTTAGTTTAGTGTCCATATTTCTGTTTGTAACTAGTATTGCTTCTCTTTGATCCATTATCCCGGGTCTTTTTTTACTATCCGTTACTGCATATTCTCCTTCTGGATCAAAAATCACAAGACCTCCTTCGTTTTTAGGCCAGTCGCTGGAAATAAGTTTCATAAGGTTACTTTTTCCATAGCCAGCTCTAGCAAAAACAAATGTGCGCTTCGCATTTAGCTCTGATATGTTGAATTTGATTTTGATATCTTTATCTGAATAAAGGGACCCTATCTCTTTCCCATTGTATTGTTGACGATTCACAGTTTCTATTATTTCATGCAGTTGGTCTTTAGAAGGTTTGTAGACTTTGCTCGTGATATTCGGGATTTTTGTAACTCCTGGCCTAAAAGTTTTGTTGTGTAGACTGCCAAGTATCTTGATTCTGACTGTATATCTTATCTTCTTTTCCTTTATGTCCAGCCCTATAGCATCTAAATTGTTTGCCACATCTCCTAACCATTTCTGGCCCATAAAAGATGTTAATTCACCAGTTGGTCTATACTCAGTTACTCTAGAAACAATGTATGACCCCATATTTTCTATCAGGAGAAAATCTCCGATTTCAGAT
>JAKAAK010000014.1:0-15300 GCA_021797025.1 Thermoplasmata archaeon | reverse complement strand
CCAGTGTTCTAACTCAAAATTAGTCTGATAAGGGGCAATAATATTTGCGATATACTCATAAGTTGCACTCTCTAATCCAATAAAAACTCCCATCACATTCCCGTTATTCATCAATGTAACCGCCTCCTAATACGCCCTTATTTACAAATTCCGTTAGAACACTGGCATCTCGCATGAAATCTCTCCCGTCTTCGTCAAGCATTTCTCTTAGTTTGTCCATTATTTTATCCCTAACAATGGAAGCTGGAAACCCAACTCTTGCAGCTGCTTCATGGGCCCTCATTATCGTCTGAGGATACCCAAGCACAGGATAGGAATAGCCGGAATCCTTAGCCAAGTGTGCCATTAATTCAGCAATTTCACGTTCGGAATATATTTCTTGTTCATTTTTCCAATCTCTAGGAATTTCAACTGTAACCAACAAGTTACTGTTTCTAGATAACTTTGCAATGTACAAATCGCCAAATGCATAGAAGATATTATTTTTCTTTTCAGAAATTTTACCTTGTCCGGACCATCTATATGCTCTCAACTCAAGATGTTTTGGAATTTTCACGTAACCTATTGAATTACCAGGGAAAATATGTTCCATTGATATGGCAGTTGACAGCAAAGTCATCACTTTGGAGGTTTTAGAAACTCCAACTAATTTGACAAGTCTCTTTTTTTCCTTCAGGATTTCCCAGAGATTTGGTATAAGCTCAGCTTTAATCTTCTTGGTTCTCAACAGTCCATCCCTCATCAATATTACGGGATCTTCATTCGAATTTGCTACCTTTTCAAATATGCATGCCCATTCTGATAACTCCATGTAAGTGTCCGACTGATTTAATATCTCAGAGATCTCTTGAACGCTTTTCTTCCCCAAGATACCCAGGAATTTCCTAACAATTGGATCTTCATCAAGGAAATTGCCCTCTACAGTTAAATTATCTTCCCCCTCTTCGTTCTCATCCGATTCCTTAGGTAAAACAAATTTCATCTTGAGGTTCCCATAAGAATCTGCAACTTCTATCAAATCAATCTCAAGGGGTTCAAACGATATCTTCATTTTGCCGCCGTCTATGGCTTTGTATGTGAGAGATGTATACGAGCCCATTGGATCTACTGGGACAAATTTTAGCTCTCTTACTTCTGCTCTTAGTTTTTCGAGCTTGCTAATTTGAGATTTTAAGGATCTTTCTAGATTTCCTACATTTTCAATGTTTGTATCATTAGGATTTAACAACGAATCACCAGTTTTATATTATATTTAATCCTTTGCTATAATATAAGTATTCTGATCTGGCCTAATAAACTTAATTACAAGAATTATCCTTATAATGGAGACCCGAGCATTACCTTTTACTTTTGGCGCAAGGAGAATAGAAAGTATTTTCAGGAGTTTATCACCATTCTATATAGTATAGTTTAAATGAAATAAGAGATCTTGAAAATAAGAAGCGTCATATGGCTGCAGTAAAAGCTTGGTATGCAAGAAACTGATTTATGTGGCGTATTGACAAGTAGGAGATTTTAACTGTACTTTCTACAAAATTTCTCGGGTCGAAAAGGAAATCTTAATTATATACCTCGTTATCTTTCTCTTATGGACTTATTAGAGGAAGCCATCAAATATACGAAAGAACAATTCAACCCAAGCAACAGTAACAAGTTGTTGTCCCAAGAAAAAGAAGTTATAAATATGTATGGTACGATTTTCAGTCCAAGTCATATTGATGGTCTTCAGTGGGAGAAATTTCATGATTTCTTGTTGTTTGACAACAATACTCATTGGCCTGGTCTTCCTAGAAACGGCCCTAAACAGACCGACTTTGATAAACTCAAAATAGCATTGAAAATCCTTCTGGATGAGAATAAGCAAATTGGTGAGAGGCTTATGAAAACGGTATCTGATAACGGTGAAAACAAAGTGTATGGATTGGGTCCCGCTGTGGCAACTGCCATACTTATAGTTGTTTTTCCTGAGAAGTATGCAGTCTACAACGGTACAGTTGTAGAGGCGATGAATTCAATTCAAAATGAAAAAAAGTATTCCAGGGACAGGAATTACTTCGTTAAACACTATGAGGAATTTAATAAATATGCTAATGATTTGGCAAAACAACATGGTATTAGCCTCTGGGAATTGGACTGGGCATGGTATTATATCGCTAATCACCCTGAAGATAAGGGTACATCCCCGAGTGTATCTAATGTAGGTTCGTCTAACGATATAGCATCGAACTCAGATAAAATTGTCATGTATAACGAAGACCCAGAGTTTCCAAGGAATATAGTTCTCTATGGGCCAGTAGGAACTGGAAAGACTTTCCTGGCCACACGAATAGCCAGCGGAATCATTAATGGCTCGGGACTCACTCTGCAAGACCTAAGGGAATGGCTGAAAGAGCCGCCCAGTGAGGAAACCTCTAAAGGGAAACAAATCAAAATGATCACAATGCACAAATCCTATGGTTATGAGCAATTTGTTGAGGGTTTGAGGCCGCAAACAACAGAGAAAGGAGCAATTTACTATGAGACCCAAGCTGGCGCCTTCAAAAAATTCAGCGACAAGGCTAAGGAGAGTTTGCAGAATGGTAAAAATGCAAAGTATGTGCTGATCTTGGATGAGATAAATCGTGCAGATATTTCGAGAGTGTTTGGTGAGCTGATTACCCTTCTTGAACAAGACAAAAGAGAGCAGAGCAAAGAAAAACCAGGAATGAAAGTAGAATTAATCTACTCTCATGAACCATTTTCGGTACCAATGAATCTGTATATCATAGGAACCATGAATACCACGGACAAATCAATTGCTCTTATGGACCTGGCTATCCGAAGAAGGTTTCACTTTATTCCAGTCGAACCAGACGAAAAAGTACTGGATAGACTTCTCAAAGATAAGGGCACTCCGGAGAACGTGAAGGATGCTATACTCCTTATCTTCAATGTGTTGAACGATGAAATTGCAAAATTTAAAGGGCCAGACTATGGTATTGGGCACGCTTACTTTAAAGACATTGGTTCAGCCGAAGACTTAATGAACTCTTGGTACTACAAGATAATGCCACTCTTACAAGAATACTTTTATCTCGATAATGATAGATTGCTTGAAATATTGAAGTCTGTAATAAAAACAAAGGAAGTTGAAGGAAAGAATGCTGATATGTTCCACCCGTACCGTAGTTTTAAATCGCCAGAGGAATTTTTAGACAGCGTTTTACCGGCTAAAAAATCGGAAGATGACCAAGATAAATGAGTAAAATGCAGCTTACTTTATTTGAGAATAATACAGTAAAAATCTCCTCTAGTTCTGTTGGGGAAAGGACAATTACGGATGAGCAAGCGGAAGAGCTTGAGCAGATGAATTTTAAGCTAAAGGCAAATAAGCAGATAAATGAGGATTTCTTTCAATTTGGCCCTAAGCACAGTGCAAGGTTTATCAACTTCGTCGGGGCAATTTCACTGGGAGACTTTCAGGTCAACATTCTTCCAAAGATTTTTGAGCTGAAAGAGGGAAACTCGACTGAGAATACCCAAGATGCATTTTTCAGCTTTGCCAGGATGATTTCCTATACACTTGGGATTAAGGATATTGAGCATGAACTTCTTCAATTCGAAAAACTGGATAAGGCAGGCATACTCGAACTCCTGGTATTCTTCTTCGCGACATCCTTAAAGAATGCGTTATTTGAGGGTATTCACTGTCAATACGAACAAATAATTTTAAAGAGCAGTTACCTAACTGGCAAACCCCTAATTGAGAGACAGATGTATGAACCTGATTCTTCCCAAATTGTGCAAGAATCGTATATCTACACAGAAAACACTGAATTAATGCAATATTTTAAAGGGGCTTGCTCCTATTTTGCAAGAATAGTTAGGAGCGACAACTTAAGCTGGGAACTTCGTGAGTTGTCTGGCTTTTTAGTTGACATTGATACTATGCCTTTGAGACAAATATACCTTAAGAAGATAAATTTAAACAGGCTAAATCAACATTACAAAAACCCCTATGATCAGAGCAAGTTAATTTTAGAAGGTCTTTCTATCAATCCTGATTCAAGCAAGTATTCCCAAGGGCCGGCTCTCCTACTAGACATGAGCAAGATTTTCGAGACTTTCTTCGCAAACTTCATAAGGAATAACGAGAGCATTATCCTACCATCAACGCACAATTCAATCAGGTCACAGGATTCACGACACTCTTTATTCATTGATTACAAGTCAAGTACCCTCAAACCTGATATTTGTATAGAAAGTGAAAATAAAAACGAAACACAGACCATAATTCTCGACACAAAATATAAGAAAGAAGACTCAGGGGATCATAATATACTTAATGGGGTCAGTACATCTGACTTATATCAAATGTACGCTTATTCAGTTAAGTACAATGCATCTGATTGCATTCTTGTTTATCCTTCCGGATATAGGACTATTGACAATGGTCCACTCCACTTCGAGGATAAGAACAGATTGCGTATTTGGAAACTAAAGATGAACCTAAAAGATGGTAATTGGGAATCTAAATTGGCTAATGAGATTAAACCACTAATGGCAAAATTATTCCCCAACAATGACACGACAATGCATGTGGGAAAGGAAATGGATTTGGATGCCTTATAGTTCCTGGATTTATACTAAGATTAAGATCCTATGCCAAATTATGGAAACTATCCATTCATATAACACCCTGAACATCAAACAATGATTATTGCTTAAGCTAATTATAAATTTATTTCAGAAAGATGTTCTCCTTGAATAAGTTACCCCTCAGTTGTTCAGGCCATGCTTTGACCAATATTACATGCAATAATCTAATATAGGTAGTTTTTAAAGGTACTTATAAATTCTAAATAAAGTGAATGTTTTGCTAAACTTGTGTTTTGGAATATATGAGAACAATTGTAATGAGGCAAAACTTTATTACGTTTCCCTCTACTGCATTTTACAGATATTCTTCTATTAGGCTTTGGAGAAGTAATTCATTATACCTTATCTCCCCTACAATACGGAAGTATTCTAAAGTCAAAGCAATTGCTGAAACAATTACTATTATCAATCCTGTGAATAGTATTAATGGAAAAAGGCCATAGTAGCTATTGTTGTATAAATACAAAAGTAGTAATAAGATCAATAAAATTACAGTAACCAGATAAAATATAATTTTCTTCATTTTTCCCAAATGTGTGATTTTGGAATTAACAATTTTAGCTGCGTCCATAGAATTATATCGATGTAAAATATATTAATCTAGCGTGAATATTCAATTGCACCTTGAACAAGGATTTCAATATCAACAAATTGATATATATGCATCTATATACAGATTAATGACTATACATCCAGGACAGGACAAAACGGTCGAAAGATTGCTAGAAGGAGTTCACAAAGGGGAATTTGCAAAGCCATCATTTCAGCGAAAATTCGAATGGCAACCTAATCAAGTTAGGGATTTGCTAGCTTCAGTATCATTTAACTATTTTTCCGGGTTGCTTCTGTTCTGGGAAATTGATAATGAAACCAAGAAAATGGTCAACTTTGAACCTCTTGAAGGTGCTAACAACTCAGATCACGTAAATTTTGCCATATTAGATGGACAGCAGAGACTTTCTTCATTGTATTATGCAATATACAATCCAGATATCAAGTTTCCAAATAAAAACTCTCATTACGTTTTCTATTTGGATATTGATAAGCGCTACAACGAAGATATTGACAATTCAGTATCTTATGAATATAATCGCTACCATACTTCTATCGATAGTCTTAAATCCAATAAAGACAGATTTATCAATGAGTTGAAATTCCCATTGGCTTTGCTTTCAGATGAAGAATTCAAAAAAAACGAGTTAAAAGATTGGATAGATGAATACTCTTTGAAATTATTTGATAAGTATCATCCTGTGGATATCGAAGACGATGGACAAAAAGTGAAGGCGGTTTTAAAGAGAGAAAAAGAAGTTGACGGGTATATTTCCGGGATATTAGATTATAAATTTACCACCCATGTGCTTGACAACAAAAATAACATGAATGATGTCAGTATAATGTTTGCTCGATTAAATCAAAAAGGACTAAAATTATCAATGTTTGATCTTATGAATGCTTTTCTCTTCGGACATAACATAGAATTGAGAAAAAGTTATGATAAAGAGGTAGGAGATCAGTTGAAAGAAATACCTGGTATTGAAGAGTATTTACTTAAGTTTATGGCACTAGCAACGAGGGAATACTCCAGTCCTAAATACGTTTATTCATTGGTTCCTGGGCAAATGGATGTGCAAAGGGTTAATGGAAAGAAGGTAGAAACCACTCCGATTAAATCCCAGGCGGAGTTTTTGAAATTATGGAAAGATGCCATAGATTTCAGTGAGAGCGCAAGATCCAGAATACAGAATGTTAGTGATAATAAGCACTTTGGGGCAATAAAAAGCGATTTTATTCCGAATACAACTATAATTCCTGTACTTGCTGCAGTACTAAAAATATACGAGGATGAATACAAGTATATATTACCTGAAAGTGAATTTGACAAAATTGTTTCAAAGTGGTATTGGTCGGCTGTGTTTTCTCAGGATTACAGCGGTTCTTCGGACACAGTAATGTCAAAGGATTTCAGAGAGCTAAAGGCCTGGCTTAAATCTGGCGATCCATACAATATACAAAGACTAAGACAAGATAATTTTCAAAGAATAATTGACAATCTAGATCTGCAAAAGTCTAAAAAGGGAACATCAGTTTACAATGCAATAATATCTTTGATTGCATTAAGTGGTGGACCTGATTTTTATGAGAGAACTTCTCCAGGTTCTGTCGATTACAATAGCAAGAGGGTAAATGATCACCACATTTTCCCTTCCAAGATTGAAGGGCTGGACAAAGATAAATCGACAAAATTTAGTAGTACTAAAGATAATATATTGAATAGAACTCTATTATTCGACCAAACTAACATAAAAATAAGCAATAAAAAACCTTCAGTTTATGTTAAAGAAATGCAGGACAAGATGGGGGGTGACTACAGCAGACTGGAAGACCTTATGGCAAAACACTTCATTTCAAAATTGGGCCTCGAATATATGCGGGATGACGATTATGATAACTTCATTAAGGAGAGAGAAACAACTATCAAAGAAGGAATAAAAAGCCGTCTTCCGAGTTAAATCACGGAAGATTCTTTAAAATGTACAGCCAGACTGCCTGGAAGAAAATAAAAGTATATGGGAATAAAATTGGGCTAAATTTGCATCCGCACATGCTCAGGCATGATCTAGGCAAATATTTGTTATTACGCCGGAAATAGAGATGGGAGCTCTTAGAGGGGTAATGCTATGAATAAATATAATATTGAATAAATGACAATTAAATAATCATCCAAAGGATTATAAATTCCAATGAACTTCAAACAAAGATTAAAACATACATGGCATGTATTGCAATATAATGGCAATAATTTCATCATTGGTAAAGGCGATCTCGCAATTAATCAAAAGACAGGCTTGAAATCTTTGTTATTACTGAACAAAAAAATTTGCATTGTAGGGATGGGCACGATTAACAGGGGAATGCAAAGAGTTGATTGCAACGGTATTAACAACCTGATGATGTGCGAAGGGCGCATTACATATTCTTGCCCTCTTATTGCCCATGATATTTAATTAATTAGCGCATGATTTAATTTTCAATTGTGGAAAATAGAGCGTGGCATTCTTATTAAAGTGTATGTAAAACTAGTATAAAGATGAGAAATAGCATGAAACGTTAATATGTTAACAAAAGATTAAGTATTGTAAATAGATATGAAAAGAGGAAAAATGGCAAATGATAAAATTACATACATTGATTTGTTTGCAGGTGTAGGTGGGCTGTCTCTTGGATTTGAAAGGGAAGGATTTGAAAATGTTTTTTCCATAGATTTTGATAAAAGCAGCTGCCAAACTTATAAAAGAAACTTTCCTGATAATACCCTAATAGAGAAAGACATTAAAGATTTAACAAAGGAAGAAATTTTAGAATTATCCAAAGGCAAAGAGGTAGACATCATAATTGGCGGAACACCGTGCCAGGGGTTTTCTATGGCCGGAAATATAGGGAGAAGCTTTCTAGACGATCCAAGAAATCATTTATTCAAAGAATTTGCCAGAGTTGTTTCCATCATAAAACCAAAATTCTTTATTATTGAAAATGTAGCAAGAGTTTACAATCACAACAAGGGAAAAACAAGAAAAGAAATTATTTCTTTATTCAGCAAATTAGGCTATGAAACAGAATGCAAAATATTAAATGCTGCAGACTACGGGGTTCCACAAATTCGGAATAGGGTGTTTTTTATAGGCAATAGGATACATTTACCAAACAAGTTCCCAGAAAAAACATTTGATAAAAATGCGCAGGCTACGATAAGCAACAAAAAGATGAAAAAATGGAAAACTATAAAAGAAGCAATAGATGACCTGCCGAAATTAAATTCTGGAGAAACATCAAATATCCCGAACCATGGGGCCATGAACCATTCCGAAAGTATGCTTAATAAAATGTCTTATGTCTCAAATGGAGGCTGTCGCTATGAGATACCGGAAGAATTAAGGCCCAAATCAGGGGATGTAAGGAAATACATAAAGTATAATGCAGATGAGCCATCGATCTGCGTAACTGGGGACATGAGAAAGGTCTTCCATTACTCTCAAAACAGGGCTTTATCTGTTAGAGAGCTCGCAAGAATACAATCTTTTCCAGACAGCTTTGTTTTTGTCGGCTCTAAAATGTCACAACAGCAGCAAGTCGGGAATGCCGTTCCCCCATTACTGGCACAGGCAATAGCTAAAACAATCAAATTGGAGTTGGGAAGGGCAAGCAATAAGTATCCAAAGGTTAATTTTATCGGGAATAAAGAGAAAATAACAGACTGGATATTTGAAAATATACCCGATGATGTCAATACCATTTTCGATGCCTTCTCTGGCGGATGTTCTGTAAGTTTTGCAGCAAAGAAAAGAGGTTATGGAGTTATTTGCAATGACATTCTAAAGGTAAATTCCCTTATAGGGAAAGCGTTGATTGAGAATTCAAATGTCACTCTTTCTGAAGAAGATACTGACTTAATTTTCTCTGGAGAGCCAATAAAAGGATTTGTTTACGAGAATTATTCAAATGTATATTTCTTCCCTGATGAGTGCATGGAATTAGACCAATATCGAAATAATATTGAAAAATTGGATTCCATTTATAAAAAGGCATTGGCTTTAGTCCTGTTAAGGAGAGCCATGGTCAGAAAGATGCCTTATTCAAGATTTAACATACCTTTTGAGAAGGTTAAACAATTAAGGGATGAAGAATACAGCTATTCACATTATGGCAGGAAACGGGCATATCACAACAAATCGTTTAAAGAACATTTTTTAGAAAATGTTGAAGAATACAATAACGCAATTTTTGATAATGGGCAGGACAACAAGTCTTATAATGAGGATGTATTTAATATAATTCCAAAAGTAAATGCTGATTTGATATATTTAGACCCGCCATATACAGGAACAATGAATAATTACTTTGGTTTTTATGGATTCCTTGACAATTACATTAATTCCAGTGTTGGCAAACCTTTTGAGAACAACTTTATAGATAAGAAAATATCCTTGAAATTATTTGAGAGACTTTTCTCCCAATTGAAGAATTATAAGTACTGGTTATTAAGTTATAACAATTCTTCATATCCAGACAAAGAGGCATTAACTAACTTGATTAAGAAGTTTACTAGTGATGTTCAGATTATTGAGAAAAAGCATAATTACCAAATTACTGGGAAAGAAACAAAAACCAAAAATAAGGAATACTTATTTATAGTAAAGAATAAAACATAGTTTAGGTGGATTTATCATGGCTCAGCTATATGAGGACTATTGGAAGATTACTTTAGAATATTCCGACATTGACGGAGAGAGATTCATAGGCACATTAAAAATTATTGTAGACTTCATAAACAGAAATAGGAAAGCGCAGTTTTCATCAGAGCTATTCACTGCATTGCAGCAAGAAGTCTACAATAATTACCCTAAAGTAGATATGGCTTCTGTCCGTAAAAGCATAAATCAATTTGTGAAATTGGGCTTTATCAATTTTCAATTAAAATCATATCACGATGATGCCCCTCGATTTTTAGAGGCCAAAACAGGAAAAAGAAGGAGATCGGTTTTTTCTAAAATTGTTTATACAAATTCAAGTTTTAATCGATCCGTTACCAATGATTCCAATAAAAGAGAGATAAACTTCTTAATAAAGACTTTAGAAGAAGTTGGGAAATTAAGCAAGGATGACATTGCCGCTTTAATGACCATAGACATAAACAATTTTCCCAGGGGTTATCTAACTAAGGAAGAATTGGCAAAAGCAAGAACGAACGCAACCAATATAAAATTTATAGACAGGAAATACAACCAAGCAGGACATTTGCATACAATTCTGCATAAATTAGATAACTTAGCTTTTGTCGATGGGGATTTATATTTTAAAGAGGACGCACAAGTAGAGTTTGGGGATTATCTTAGAGAAAGAGAACGTAAGAGGGATCCTTACCTATTCAGAATCTATAAAAACCAATTGGAAGAAGAAAGTTCAGAAAAATTAGGGAAGGTGGAATGTATGTTAGAATACCTGGATTATCCTTCATTGGTAGCAAGTCACATTAAACCATTCATTAGGTCATCAAAAGATGAGGCATACGACTCAGATAATGGCTTATTGTTAAGCAGAAACATGGATATGCTTTTTGACTTAGGGTATATCTCTTTTGAAGATGATGGCAAGATTATGGTGTCTGATAAATTGTCGGACGACCTAAAAACCTACCTAAAGGGTTATGCCTTAAAACCTATATTTTTGAGCGAGAAAAGGCTAAAATATTTAAGGTATAACAGAAATAACGTTTTTAGGGGATAAAGTCAAGCTTTGCAAACTGCAATTGAAATTGCCTAAAATTCCAGAATAATCAAAAAACGAGAATCTAAAGAGTTAAGAAACAGGGTTGAACTCAAAGACGCAACAAAGTAACTAAGCGATAGTGAAGCTTGTTGCCATGAGTTTCCAGAACTTTATTCCTTTTAACTTTGCGCTTTTAATGTCTCTTTTTAATTTTTGTGCCCATTGCCCACATGTTCGGCGAATTCATGATTTCCGCCACGCATTTATTGGGATCCTTTTTGATATCATGCTCCCAGAAATGCAGGACTGCCCATCCTGATTGCTCCAGCCTTGAATCCTTTTCCTTTGCCCTCTCGACATTCCTTTCCAGCTTTGGTTTCCAGTACTCTATGTTTGACTTTGGGATACGCCCGTGAATGGGGCAGGAATGCCAGAAGCAGCCGTCTACAAATACCGCAACCTTCTTCCCTGGGAATGCAATGTCAATTCTTTCCTTCCCATATTGCACACGGCAACGCATCCCAGAATGCCATAGAGCCCTCCTGAGCGCCATTTCCGGGGACGTATCCTTGGATTTTATCTTTGACATTACCCTTGATCTTGCAGCAGCATCCATAAAAATGGATATATGCCAAAACGCATTAAGTTATCGGGCTTAAGGATGGCACCAAATGTGGCAAAGGCAATAAATAAAAACGTGCCAACATGAATTTTTTAATCTCTAAAAGCCATTTGCAATTCCATGCGCATGTATTTTCAAGGCCCTGCACTTCATAATAGGAAATTTAACCTAGCTACTTTTAAATACAACGTCCAATTATATAGCCATGGAAAAGGCAAAAGGCTTAAACCTGCAGGTGCACGCGGATCGGGGAAGGAAACTCGCGGACATGCTTATACCTGCACTTGCAGACGGAGGGATACTCGGGCATAAGGAGATGCCGGAGGATGCACTGCCGGAAGGGGTGGAAAAAAGGTCATTGGAGCACGTACGCTTCATAACAATGGTTGTTGCATTGGACTACATGAGGGATGCCAACGAGCTGTGGCAAAATGCCAGGGAGACATATGCTGACCCGGGCACGCGCTATCTCTTCGACCCAGGCGAATTCTCTGAAGACATGTTAAGTGGCACAAAGTTTGATAAAGTAAAAGATGACATGCAGGAGCACAGAGCCGTATGTTGTGCAAAAGTCTACTGCCCTGAAGACGTGCCCCCTGCACCATAGCCACCCATAAGGGCGGATATTTGTTCCTATGTATTCCTCTAAAAGGCTGCCCTTGATGTTTTCCGCGCTCATGAACAGGTTGTGGTATGCAATCAGCCGCATGGCAAAGTCAGCATCAACCCCGGTGGCAATCTGGACAATCGACTGGATGGCTGGATCTGAGCAGCTTCCCTTGGGGGAGGCCTTGCGGGAGTTTGGGGGGTTCCTGGCAGCGTCCATATACCCTTTTGCCTATTTCGACAGGTAGTCGGAATAGGTTGCATTCCCACCTAATAAGATCTGTGGGAACAATGGCATATTGCTTATCCCGACCTCAAGGATATAGCCTAAATCTTCAAGCATCGGGTTATTGCCAGCTATGGAAAGGAACGCTTCCCTAATCTGGTCAGGCGATGCGCCAAAATCACTGAGTGCAAATTTTTTTTGGCTTGCCATGGTTATTCCGCCATATCCTCCTTTAGCAGCTCAGCCGCATACTTTACTAGAATTTTGGTGAAATACAATGCAGCTTCTGCATCGTATTGTTTTATTTCCGGATTAAGGTCTTTTATCTCCAATGGTTTTGCTTCATTATCGCTGCCTTTCTTTCGAGGCAGTTTATGCCCTCCAAGGGAGAGAAAACCGAATAATCCTTTATCACCTTCTTCCACGATACGGTGGAATTTCTTCCAAGCACCACTATCTTTACTTATTGTACTTTCCAACAATTCCACTGCATCCCTGCATTTGAAAAGTACAGCCTTGGAATTCCAAGCCCTATAATCTTTTTCAGCTTCACCTATTAATTTCAACGCTTCATTGATAACCTTATTACTCGAATCATTATAGAATGGTATTTCCAAAACCAAGAAGTTGCCGATACCAAATCTCGGCGCAAACTTATTTACCCAATCTGACGATTTTATTATTATTGATTCTGGTGGCAGCTTAAGTATCATTTGTTGGTACCCATTAATCCAGTTGGCATTGTATTTTTGTAAATATGAGATAGTTACAGATGTAGAAAAATTTATATCGTTATATTCATCTGCATCTCGACTTTTTTCTATGAAATCAAGGCTTTCTTTATCAAGTTCTGCGTATCCTTGCATAAGGAAATACTGACCTTTATTCTTATAATCTTGCCCTGCCGGTTTGTCCTTAGGATATACAGTATATCTAAAAATTTTTGATACAATGGTGTCATCAATGCACAAGTCTCCATATGCTTGAAATATAATTGCTGAAGGTTTTAGGTCCCAAATTTCAAATTTTATCTTAAGAGTTGGTTTCAAATGAGCCGGTTTATCATTATCATCTATATGTATAATGTTAACATTTTTAATTTCCATTAGAATCCGCCTTTTTAATATTCCTCTTTAAAACCTGGTTCTGCACCATAGCCTGGACATCTGGAATTGACCAGGCATATTTTGTATGCATACACTCGAATGTCTGGTCAACTTCGCACCAAAGCCGCATGATGTTGTTTCCGTTAAGTTTTACATAGACAAAGACTACACGGTCATGGCCAGCACCATCAAAATTAATCTCCCTCATTGCTATGTTGTCATCAAAAACATTTAAACTGCCATACTTGGATAGATTTCTAAATTGACTATCGTAGTTAGGAGAAACTTCCGGTATATTTTCTCCAATATCGATTCCCTCAGCTGTTTCTAGTGTTTCTTTAAGCTTTAGAGCCACTGCATGGCCACGTTCTGAAAGGGAATATATAAAGATTTTACGGCCCATTATTTGATGTGTAATATTTATTAAACCCACGTCTTTCAAAGAAGTGCCAAGTTTTTCAATTGTTAAATTGCTTGGAATAACTTCTAGCAATTCATTTTGTTTAACACTTCCCCTCTCTAAAAGAAATAGCAATACTGAAATTGCATGTTTTTGGCTGAGTATTTTAATTAATTCCATTTATGTATAGTGTAAATGATTTTAATATAAAAATTAGTCTAATAATATATTTTACATTAATGTAAAGTGGAAATATTTAAATATAATTCTGAATTACACTATTGTAAAGTGATAACATGAAAAAAACATTAAAGGTTGGTAAATGCTATTTAGACAAATCGGGAGCTGCAAGGATATATATTCCTCTAGGGCTAGTTCAGGAACTAAAGTGGAATAACTTGGAAGACATAATTTTGATAAAAAGTGGGAAAATCATAGAAATTCTCAGCCAGAAAGATTATAATACCCAGGGGGCAGAGTTATGAACCTCAAGTATCCTAAGTTTGTTTCTTACCTTATCAGTCACGGGGATCAGATATCAACAGCTGAGAGAAGGGAGAGAAGAATACGCATGCTGGAAAACCATATCAATGTAAATGAACCCGATATAGGCGAAATATATTCCTATGTTGAAATGCGCCTGCGATCCGGCTTGAAAAAGAAATCGGTAAGGCTGGAAATATCAGACCTATCACACTGGTGCAAATACATCGGGAAGCCAATATCGAAGGATGATTTGCCAGTATTAAAGAAAGAGCCGGATCCAGACCCGTTTATACCGGAGCCCGGAGATATACAGAGAATGAGGGAGTTCTGCCTTTCTCGGAAGGATAAATACACCTGGGCAAGGAACCTATGCATAATGGACATGCTTATAGCTACAGGCATGAGAGCCGGCGAGCTCATACATGCAAACCTGGAAGATTATAAAAATTCTACATTATATATAAGGTCAGAAAAGGGAGAAAAGGATAGAACGGTGCCATTGCCCGGAAAGCTTACGGCAGAAGTCGATGAATACATTGAAAAGTACAGGTACCACAGCGATTCCAGGGCATTGTTCACTACCAGGACAGGAAGGTATAATTACAACAAATTAAGGCAGATAATCAAGTATATTGGGGTTCACAGTGGTGTTCCAGATATTCATCCTCATAGTTTCAGACACTACTACGCCACGACACTGGTACGGCTTGGTGTGGACATACGGCGGGTTCAAATCCTGGTAGGCCATGCCCGCATTGAGACCACAACCAGGTACACACATCTAACACAAAAAGAGGTTGGAGAAGCTGTAAAAGAAAGCGTGGAGGCCTTATTTCGCCTCAATCGGCAAATGACGGATTTTGAGTGGGAGCAGTTGGGGGCTGACCCTAATGTAGTGGAAGCACTGGGATTTGAACCCAGATCTAAGGGTCTCTTCCATGTTTCATCG
>JAKAAK010000199.1 GCA_021797025.1 Thermoplasmata archaeon | reverse complement strand
AATTTTTTAATGAATCTTGTAATCTTAGCCCTGTAAGTAGAACCCCTGGACTGTGTTGATGCATTCCTCCTTGGTGGTATTACAGCCTTACCATCTAATTCATTGTAAATTAATTTAGAATCATATCCCTTGTCACCGTATAATCTTCTTACCCTGTTCTTTACCCTCCTTATGAGGCCTATTCCCTCCTTAGCATCATTTGCATGTTCATCTGTAATGGAGTAATCTATTATCTCAAAATTATTAATGTCTATAACAGCATGCAGCTTTACCCATCCCCTTCTTATTTTATGCCATTTATTGCCTAGGTAGTCTCCCCTTAATGTTACCTTGAATCCTGAGGAGTCTATTGCCGCCAATGCACCACTGCTGTCACTCCCTATTTCCGGAATAATCTTCCTTATCCTCCTGTATATTGATGTAAATGATATTTCAGGGAATCTGAATATTCTTGATAGATTATGCAGTTCTGACTGCAGCTGCCTGAATGGCATTCCCCTCAATTCCCTTAATTTTGCTAGATACATTATTACTATTCCCGGCACCTTAAATGGCCTTCCCCTGCTGTTATAATTGTTTTCCTCTAATAGTTCCCTCCATCTATTGAATACACTGTTATCCAGAAAATCATTCATGGCAGTTACATACCTTTCTGAATAACCCTTCCTGTAATTATAGTACCGATATCTTCTTATATTCCTGTTTGATCCAAAAGTGACTGGTTTTGGTGTCATAAAAAACCAATCAATTCCCTGTATTTAACCGTACAGGGGATTTACATTAAATCAAAATTTATGGCAAAATGAATTGTGCAACTGACTTCAATAAGAGGTACCCTTTATAAATACACATAATATGTTACACGATCACAACATGGTTTCTACTTTAAATATTTTAAATGCCGTTCTTACAATAAAAATATGGCTAGAAATAACAAAGCTTGTATAATTATAAAGATTATATTATCTTTTTTCCTCTCTCAGAGCCTTTTTATCTATTTTGCCTACCAATGTTAAGGGTAAACTGTCCCAGAATTCTATGATTTTTGGTATTTTATAAACGGAAAGCTTTTCCCTGCAATATTTCTTTACCTCTTCTTCGGTAAGACTTTTATCTAAGGGAACTATAAATGCCTTTACAGTTTCCCCCCTATGCGCATGAGGAATTCCTATTACAGCACAGTCTGAGATTTTAGGATTTTCATACAGGACCTCCTCTACCTCTCTTGGATATATGTTGTAGCCTCCCGCTATGATAAGGTCTTTCTTTCTATCGACTATATAGAAATAACCATCATTATCCATTCTGGCTATATCACCTGTATGAAGCCACCCTTCTATAAGAGTTGATTTATTCTCTTCAGGCCTGTTCCAGTAACCCACCATAACCTGGGGGCCTTTTATGAGCAATTCTCCCTCTTTTCCAGGCGGGAGCTCCGTAACACCATCATTTACATCGACTATTTTTTCATAAGTATCAGGGAGTGGTAAACCTATTGAACCCTGCCTTCTTTTGCTTTTATACTCTGATTGTAGAGGGGATATATTTGTAACCGGAGAACATTCACTTAATCCATAGCCTTCAACCAGTGTTCCCCCTGTTATATCCTCAAATTTTTTCTGAATTTCCTGGGGTAGCGACATAGCACCTGAAATGCAGAGTTTAATGTTATCTATACCATATTTTTCAACTCTGGGATAATTAATAATACCGTGATACATGGTAGGTATCCCTGGAAATGCTGTGGGCTTCTTTTTCCTGATTGTTTTTAATATCATTTTCTGATTTCTGGGATCCGGGATGATAATAAGTTCTGAACCCTGCAACAGTGGTGTCAGCATAGCCGTCATCATACCGTACACATGAAAATATGGAATAGATGCAAGATATGATATTTCCTCCTTGAAATCTTCGGGGAACCATTCTATAAGCTGGTTTGCATTTGCAAGCAAATTTCTGTGGGTGAGAGTGGCTGCCTTTGGAATCCCGGTTGTTCCGCCTGTATACTGCAGGAGTGCAACACTACTGGAAGGATCAATTTTAGCATTCCCAGCAGTTGTTCCCGGAATTCCATGCTTATATCTTATAATTCCACTTTCCTGCTGTATTTTAATATTATTTTCTTTATCTACCAGTTTAAACAGAAGGGCCTTACCAGGTGAAAGATAATCGTCTACTCCAACTATTATAACGTTGTCCAGCAGTACGGTCTTCAAAGGCATAACTTTCTTCAGTGAACTTGCCATTATAACAATATTTCTTGACCCGGAATCTTTGAGTTCATATTCTATTTCAGGGGTAGTATAAAGCGGATTCATCTGTACAACGGTGATGCCGAGTTTCGCAGCTGCCATGAAAAATACAACGTACTGGGGTAGGTTTGGAAGCATGAGCGTTAAACGTTCATCCTGATGAATACCGGTATTATTTAAAAATGCTGATGTTCGTTCAATTTCATTTTTCAGATCTCCATAACTGATTTTAGTTCCGATAAAATCTATGGCAATATTATCACGGTACTTTTCTGCAGACATGCTAAAGGCCTCATATATACTGATATTAGGTATAATTATGTGCCTTTTAGTTTCAGGTGGGTAAGATTTCTCAACTAATTTATCGAATTCTTCTTCATTGTTTGAATATTCCACATTGCCATCTCCATTCAATTCTTGAAATTATATCCTATTAATCGAATATGAATTATAAACTTAATAAGTTATCTGTAAGTACAAAAATTTGTTGCTAATACAGGAATACGTACATAATTTTAACTTAAAGAGATATATTCAATCTCATAGGTAGTGGCTTGTTTCTGGAATTAACCTATAGCAATACCCCCATGGCAGGATTGAGCCGATAGAAAATTATTACCATTTCATACCGGTTATTTTTTCATACATGTGCACGTAAAGATCTGAAACTCTTTTAATCATATTTTCAGGCAGGGGTCCTATATCAGGTTCCTTTTCATGCCTGTCCCTGGCATCAAAAAGTTTTTTATGGTAACCGGATTCACGGTAGTACTGCCTGACCATTTCCTTGCTGAGTTCATTTATCTGGCCATTATCATAATCGGCTTTATCCCAGAACCGGTCTTCATCAAGTGTCCCGAATGTATCGATAATAACAGGTGTTCTTCCGGTCCCGAGGGCGAATTCCTTCTTTCCGTCTGCATGCAAAAGCCCCCTGGATTCTACAGCACTGTTAATGCGGCGGTCTATTCTGAAAATGATTTCCCGTATATCGTAAAGTTCACTGAGTTCAAGACCAGAAATTTCCAGTGCCTCTTTCATGTCAAGATACCTGTCAAATTTTTCAAATTTGGTAGATACCTCAAAAAATGGGTCCGGGAGCTGATCACTATACTCTGGCATATTCTTGAAACCCAGAGCATGATAATTTATTTCTCCCGATTTAATTCTGTCGAATAATGATCCGGCAAGGTAATAACGGGTAATAAACTCTAGTGGAATCATGAAATTGGATAGAAATGGATATCCGTAATCAAGCTGTTTATATTTTTTCACACGCATCTCACTGGGAGACAACAATTCTATAAGGTCTGTATCAATTCCCAGGGATGATACCATATTATACCAGTAGTTGGAGGTTCTGCACAGGGATTCACCCTTATGGGGTATAGCCGATGGAATGATTTTATCAAAAACAGATATTCTGTCTGAAAATTTGAAAATTAAAGTATCGCCATCATCATAAACATCCTTAACTTTACCTTTACGTAACAGTTCCATATCTGTAAATAGTTAATGTAGATATAATTTTATCCAATCCTGTGTTCTATAGAAAAAATATACAGTACTCGTCTACGGTTAAATTGCTTTTATTTTGATTTACCTGCTTCTCCCCGATTTTCCTTTCCCCTGAATGCAGATAATATTATAGCAACAACGATTATTGCGAACGACATTATCAGAGCGGAACGAATTCCTATCATGAACTTTGCGGCAAGTGTGCCTACTATATCATGCAGGCCAAGAAATACTTCAAATGCAACATTTCTCGGAACGGTGAGTGAGGCAATGGTGATGGCAAGAACGTAGCTTATCAAAGTGCCTATATTCGCAAAGGTGCGCAGCATCCCTGAAGATAAGCCGTAGTAGCCCTGGGGTGCATTTGCCATGACCGCACTGTTATTGGCAGGATAGAAGAGAGATGAACCACTGCCACCCAGAATTGAGGCTATTATGACAAAATATAAAGGAGTAGTAACGGAGAAGGTCGCATAGACAAGTATACCTGTAAGCATCAAAAATAATCCGGATGTGGCAGGAATCCTTGCACCTATCTTATCCGTGAGTCTACCGGCGAATGGTGCTATGCATGCGCCCAGTACATAGCCCGGAACAAGGAGTAATGAAGCAGCAAGCGGGCTCAATCCTCTGATACCCTGAAGATACATTATGATTATAAAAATAACAGATAAATATCCCATACTCTCAAAAAACGAGGCAAAAAGCGAGAAGTTGAATATTCGGTTTGAAAAGATTTTCATATTTATAATAGGATTTTTAACTCTTTTTTCCACAGAAATAAATATTCCCAGTATGATAAGACCGGCCACTATTATAGTTATATTGAAAGCATTGACGCCCACACCGGTTATATCAGCAGCTCCATATGTTGTAAGTGTCAGGGCAGCCAGTAATGATATCAAACCGGGTATATCAAAGTACGTCTTTGTTGTTTTTCCACTTTTTATATTCTTTATCCCCAGTACAGTCGCAATAATTCCTATTGGAATATTGATATAGAAAATATATTCCCATCCGATAAAAGTTGTAATTACACCACCGACCAGGATTCCAAGAGTCGCTCCCGTTGTATAGCCAATTGCAGTATATCCATAAGCCCTGCCGCGTTGATTGGGAGGATAAAGATCGGCTATCAGGGCACCACTATTGGCCTGCATGAGCGCCCCACCGAAAGCCTGCAATGCCCTGAATCCGATAAGTTCAATAATATTGAAAGAGGTTCCTGCCAGGGCAGAACCAATGGTAAACACTATAAATCCCGAGTTGTATATTTTCGACCTTCCGAAGGAATCTCCGAATCTTCCGAGCTGTGTGGTCATAACTGCTATTATGAGCAGATAAATGATAATGACCCAGATTGTTGTATCCAGATTTGAATGCAAATCCATGGTTATATCTGGTAATGCCAAAATCACAGCGGTAGTATCAATGCCGGTCATCATCAGACCGAGGACTATAACAAACAGTCCCACATTTCTATTCATTTGTTTATTATCATATACATATATTTAAGAATTATTTAGTCCTGAAGTTTTTTTTCCTATAGAAAAATTGAGAAGTATCTAAAATATTATTTAGTAAGGTCCAATACTGTGCTATGTTGCTTTATTTTGTAAGGCACGGGGAAACTTACAACAATGTTGAGGCTGTATTTCCCCGGGATAACACAGAACTTACCGAAAAGGGCAAGGAAGAAGCTTTTGAAACCGGTAAATATCTGAAAAAAATTAAATTCGATGCTGTTTTCAGCAGTCCCATTCAACGGGTAAAGGACACACTGAAAATAATGGGATATAAGGAATACACCACAAATCCCTTATTACGGGACGTTGGTACAGGTGATCTGGAAGGCAAAAAAATGTCAGAAATAACGGCAAAAGATCCTCAATGGTACGAAACATTCCAGGATGGAGTTGCCAATAAATATAATGTCGAGAAATTTTCCAGTGTTAAGAAAAGACTAATAGAGTTCACCTCATCTATATCTGATCACGATTACAAAACCGTGTTAATAGCCACCCATCTGGAACCTATCAGGGCCATGTTTTCCATAGCAACGCTTACTGAAGGCTTTCCGCTGACAAAACTGGAAATCGGAAACTGCTCCATATCGATCTTTTCACTTTACGGAAATGTAATAGAAATGAAAGGTTTCAACTGGTATCCTCTCAATAGTTATAACGATTCAAAAAATAAATCTTTCAATTAAACACTGCCTTTTAT
>JAKAAK010000198.1 GCA_021797025.1 Thermoplasmata archaeon | reverse complement strand
TGCCTCGATATATCCATGATGCCATCTCCAGAATCAACCCTGACATAATCGTAGGATTTAACTTTATTATGTTTCTCAAGAATAGCAATGTTATCCATCATGGATTCATGGCTCAGATGCATGATGAAATAACTCTCACCACCATTTAACGCTATAAACGGGTACATGGGTATTCCACCCGTTTTGAATATGGACTGCATAACACTGTGCCCGGTTTTGGTGCCGGTGAACATATTTGCGTGTTTCCCCTTCAGAAAATGTATTTCCTTAAAATCCATGTTGTGTTTATCCATGATTGCACTTCCTACCGAATAGGCAAGAAGGGAATTCTGGCAATTATATATATTATATATGCTGGATATTATTATCTTTGACTCGTTGTTTTCGGTTGATTTTGAAAGGCTGCAGTCGCCATCTATGTGCAGGCTCAGGAAATACATAGCATGTTAGCATTTGCGTATATATAAGTTTAATGAAATGCTAATATATCAATTGACGTGGCAACTTAGATCATTCTATATAAATAATGCTGATGCATTCCCTGTACCAATTTTCCACAACGCTGCAATCAATTTTAACATATTATATTATGGCATTAAATATCCGTTAATAATTGTATATTATGATTACAGACGATACTTTGCGGGAAGGTATGCAGACACCGGGTTTTTCTTTTTCTCCCCTGGAAAAAATTGAGCTTGCAGGACTGATTTCAGGGGCGGGGATAAAACGGGCACTTGTTTCGTATCCTCCAGCACATAAATCGGAATTTGATGTAACATCAGATATAGTAAAAAAAGGTTATTTTTCCGAAGTGTTCGGTCTGGGAAGGACGTTAAAACCCGATATTGACATTATTGCTGAAACCGGTGCAAACATATCGCTGCACCTTCCATTCAAAATAGATAATATGGATGCTATTATTGAAAATATAAAATATGCATGCACCAAGGGCAAAGCTGTCGAAATTGGATTTGTTGATATTGATATGTTTGATATCAATGAAATTATAAAATTCTGCAAAAAAATGGAGGAAATAGGGGTTGATGCCGTTCAGCTCCCGGATACCAGGGGTGCACTTGACCCTGGAAAAATGTGGAATATAATCCATTCAGTGAAGAAGGAGACAAAAATAAAGATAGAGGCTCACTGCCACAATGACCATGGAATGGCTGTGGCCAATAGCACATCTGCAATAAGTGCGGGTGCTGATTATGTTGACACAACAATATTTGGAACTGGAGAAAGGAACGGCATTGCGGACAGTATAACCGTTGCAGAATACCTTGCGAGGAATGATATTGAGGAATCCATAAATTTTGATAAATTAAAAACTGCCTACAATTATATGTACAATCTTATAGTGAAAAAAATCGGCATGAAATTCTTCGTGGACAATCTTCCGGTTTATGGTACCAATTCAGGCATACAGACAGCAGGTACGCATGTTGCCTATGGTTCCGTTTTCGGGGAGAAGAACTATTCAGTCAATGTTTATACAGGCAAGAAAATGATTATGGAAATACTCAAAACCAATGGAGTCAGTTATGATGATAAAAACCTGGAAAAAATTGTAATGAGGATCAAAGATGAATCAGCCACAAGAGGAGAGGTACTAACCGTAAATGACATAATCAGAATAGCGGGTGAAATTGCATGAAGCGAGTACTAGAAATAGGGCAGATTGTGGCAGGGCCCACTGCTGGACTGATGCTGGCGGATATGGGATACGAAGTAATCAAAATAGAAAAACCCGGAAAAGGGGATGTATCAAGAAGCCTGAACGGTACCAGTGCCGGTACTTTTATTTATTACAACAGGGATAAAGAAAGCGTTTCCCTGGATATAGGAAAGGATGAGGGAAAAGAGATACTCAGGAAACTCATAAAAATTTCAGAAATAATTATAGAAAATATGGCTCCGGGTACTATGGCTCGACTGGGGTTCTCCTATGAAGAATGCAGGAAGATCAACCCGAATATCATTTATCTGTCGGTGAAAGGCTACATGGCAGGGCCCTATCATAACAGAAAGTCACTGGATTACCCTATAGAAATTGAGTCCGGACTGGCATACATGACTGGAATCTCTGGAAAACCTATGAGGATGGGCGCATCTGTAGTGGATATGGCTGCAGCTATTATAGGAGTTTCAAGGATTCTGCAGTATATATCTGAGGGTACGACCGGCTTTATTGAGATTGGCCTATTTGAAACTGCAATGTTTCTTGCAGGGCAACATATTGCGACATATCAGATAGAGAAAAAGGATTTGCCACCTATCAACGAAAAAAATTTTGCCTGGGGTGTTTATGATTATTTCTTATCGTCGGATAATAAAAAGATATTTATTGCAGTGGCAACCGATGCACAGTGGAAGGATTTCTGTACTGCCTTTGATTTAAAAAGTTTGAAAGAAAACAAAAATTTTGATGATAATGCAGCCAGGTATGATAACCGGGATATTATAATTCCGGAAATCCAGAGGAACCTTATTTCACTGGATTTTAATGCCATAAGGCAGAAACTTGATACGTACAATATCAGTTACGGGGTGCTCAACCGTCCGTGGGATCTTCTAAATGACCCGCAGGCACAGGAATATTTACTTGACACAGAATACATGGATAATCGTTATAAAATTCCCGGATTACCCTTCGCTGAAGCAAAACACCATAGTGCACCTACGCTGGGAAAGGATACAGAAGCTGTTCTTTCAGGCCTCGGATATGCAGGAGATGAAATAAAAAAATTAAAAGAAGAAATGGTTATATAGTATTCAATATCTAACATATTATAATACTACTTTAAATATGTTTTTATAATATATTTTCATGCAAAATAAACCTTATAAGGGTAGCGTTTCAGACAGGCTGGAGCGTCTACCTTTCAGTTCGGTACAGAGGGATTTCCTGCTGATGGTAGCAGGTGGTGAGTGGGCGGAGACGTTGATGCTCCTTGGCAATGGTGCCATACTGGCTCTTATGGTGTCAGTACTGGGAATAACACACAGCCTAGGTGCGCTAATTATAACCACGGCATTTTTTATGGGTGAATTTTTTGGTAGCGCTTTCTTTGGATGGCTTGCGGATAGGAAAGGGAGAAAATTTGTATTCCTGTATAATTTGCTTGTATTTTCATTCGGAATGTTGGTAGCTGGATTCATGTCTATTCCTATCCTGATAGCCATTTTTATATTCATTGGCGGTATAGGTGTAGGAGGGGAATTCCCACTTGTGGATTCTTTCACAACTGAAATGATGCCAGCAAAAGTAAGGGGAAATAGGCTGGCCTGGGTATACACTATAGCCGTAACTGCAGGATTTGTTATAGCCTTCCTTACATACGAGATGGAGATTGTAGCACCTAAGTATTATTCTTGGAGAATATTATTCTGGTTCATGGCAGTAGTTGGATTCGCAATATGGGCTGTGAGAACGAGACTGAAAGAATCCCCCAGATGGCTGGAAGTCCATGGTGATTACAAAAAGGCAGATGAAATAACCACAGAATGGGAACAGAAAACAATGAAAGCTAAGCATTTGAATGAGCTACCCCCCGTTGAGCATAATACACCAATAGAAGAAAACAAAAGCCGGTATAAAGATATGTTTGAACCTGATGTAAGAAAGAGATCTATAATGATGCTAATTTTCCAGTTCTTCCAGTCTGGAATATTCTATGGATTTACTGCTCTGGCACCCTTTTTCCTTATAGAGAAAGGATTTGACCTCCCGGAAACACTGGAATTTACTTTTTTGATATTTGGAGGGTTTTTCTTTGGTTCTGTATTTAATCTCTTCATAATAGATAAGGTCGAAAGAAAGTGGGGTATAATAGGCACAGCAGTACTTGCAGGAATATTTGGAACCGCCTTCGCCATTGTGGATAATGTTTACCTGATAGTTATATTCGGATTTATAACAACGTTCATACTGTGGAACTTCTCAAACTTCTTCCATGCATACCAGGCAGAGATATTCCCAACCAGAATAAGGCCCACAGCAGCAGGAACGGTTTATGCAGTAAGCAGGGTGTCAACAGCTATACTCACACTGCTTATAGTAGACATATTCCTGCCACATGGAGTTCTTGCTAGTTTCGGTATAATATGGGTTTTCATAGCTATAGTTGTTATTGATCTGTGGGTATTAGGCCCCAAGAGCTCGAGGGAGCAGGTAGAAACCATAGCCCAATAAATTTTTATTTTTATAGTTTTATTTTTTATTTATTTGAAAAGCTTCATCCGTGATGTTATAAAGGAAGGATTTTTATTTCAGATTTTAAGGACTTGCCAGTGTTTTATGTATTTCCTATTTTGAATAATATTTGATTTCACCCTGTTTCTTTATCTCTCTAACGAATAGAAAACAAATGAACCATATATGAGATTTAAAGATGATGAGTACATTATGTTCTATTATGAATTTTTGGAAACAAACATGAACTAATAAATTCAGAATAAATGGGACCGTCCGAATTTGAATCGGAGTCACCAACACCCCAAGCTGGTAGGATACCAAGCTACCCCACGGTCCCTTCCTTTATGAATATCAAAATAGGATATAAAATTTTCAATAGAATTGATCTACAATATATTCATACATGATAAATATATTTTTTAAAGGTTTATGAGTAAGATATGACCTCTCCAAGAAGATCTGCATTTGAAAGGATCATTCTTCTGCAGCAGTATCTTTCCACACCGAGGTTATCCAGTATTCTGGATTTCTCCTCACCTGTTGGATCATGACCTGTATCCTTCCTGATCTTCTTTGATTCTTCCACGAACCTGACATAATCAGAACCTACTACCTTTCCACAGCTGAAACATCTTACCGGTATTATCATGTGATCACCTGTATGATTTCTGCCTCTTGGCACGTGCCCCTGAACCCATTGGTTTCTTCGGCATCTTTCTTCGTATATCGTTAACCAGCATTGTCCTGTCATATGTCCTGATGGTGTTTTCGAGTTCATGGTCGTCGGAGAAGTATTTCACTATTCCCTTAGCCATGGCAGTTCTGGAGGCATCGGTCTGCCCCGTGTTGCCACCGCCCTCAACCTTTATCTCAATATCAATCTCATTTGCCCTGTCCCCAAGTATCTTAAGTGGCTCCATGAGTTTATTCCTCAAAAGATCTATGGGATATAGCTCCACAGGTCTGCCATTAATCAGAACCCTCCCTGTACCCTTGCGTGTTACCGCCCTGGCAACGGCGGTTTTTCTTTTTCCTATTGTAAGTATTTCATCACTCATTGATTCTCACCCAGTATTTTTGAAATGTCACCTAATGTTATGAAACCTGTTGCGTTGATATTCATAGCCTTATCGATCTTGATAAATTCTACATCCTTCAAAGATCGCGGTATGGCACTGTAAACCTTGCATCTTTTCAGTGCTTCCAGTCCCTTTGTCTTCTTTATGGGAAGCATTTCCCCTATGGATCTCCTCATAATCTGATCAGGAGTTCTGGGATAGTATGGACCCTTTCTCACACTCCCTATATTCCTTCTATGGTTAAATTTATCCAGAATGAATTTTCTGCTTCCGGTTATGGCAATTTTTGATGCGTTTACGATGACAACTTCCTCACCTGAAAGAAGTTGCTTTGCCACATAAGCTGAAAGCCTTCCATAAATATGATTATCCCCATCAATGTATATCATTTTTATCACTTTATAATTTTTAAATCGGTTCCCTTTGGATTTTCCTTTGCAAGTTCCGTTAACTCTATAAACTCACTGCCAGACTCTGCAAGTTTAAGCCTTGCCTTTTCACTGGCTTTTAGTGCAGATATCCTTATTTTTTTATGCAGAATGCCTGAAGATAATAAATTTCCAGGTATTACTACAGTTTCTCCTTCAGAAACAAACCTGTCTAGTTTACCCAGGTTCACGTTTGCATAATGGTTTCTTGAAGCATTCAATCGAGAGGCAATATCACGCCAGAATATACTCTGGTTCTCCCTCGATCTTTCAAGCAGGCTATTTATTACGTCTATTAAATAGACGCTTGTCTTTCTCTCTACTTTGACCGACATATT
>JAKAAK010000197.1 GCA_021797025.1 Thermoplasmata archaeon | reverse complement strand
ATATATAAATATTTGTATTATTAATTTCGTTTTCCTGAATATATTTTTATATAATGCACAAAATATGCTTCTTATTGTACTTATGCGAGAATTTCTGTGAATTATTACATAAAATTTAATAGTCATAAAGAATATAGATAATTCATGAAAACAACAATTTCACATATTAAGGCAGATATAGGTAGCCTGCCTGGGCATACAGTTGTATATCAACCAGTGGTTGACACCGTAAAGAGTTATGTCAAAAATCATTCTGAGGGTTTAATTTCAGATTTCCATATATCCCATATAGGGGATGATATACAAATTACCATGGTACATACTAGGGGTGCAGATAACGAAGAAATTCACGGTCTTGCATGGAATGCATTCAAGGCAGGAACTGAAGTTGCAAAAAAGGTCGGTCTTTACGGAGCAGGCCAGGATTTGTTGAAGGATGCATTTTCCGGTAACATTAAGGGGATGGGACCTGGTGTTGCCGAGCTGGAAATTACACCGAGAAAGGCTGAACCGTTCATAATTTATATGATGGATAAAACTGAGCCCGGGGCATTCAACTATCCAATATACAAAATGTTTGGCGATCCATTCAATACGCCAGGTCTGGTAATAGACCCGAATATGCATATGGGATTCAAGTTCGAAGTATGGGATATATACAACGGGAAAAAGATATATCTATCTCTTCCTGAGGATACATATGACCTACTTGCATTCATAGGGTCAAAGAGCAAATATGTCATAAAGAGAGTTTTTACAAGGGATAGCCATACAAAACTCCCCGATGAAAATGTTGCAGTTATAACAACGGATAAACTTTCATTCATAGCAGGGGAATACGTAGGCAAAGATGATCCGGCAGGTATAGTGAGAATACAGTCAGGATTGCCTGCATCAGGAGAGGCCCTTGAGCCTTTTGCCAATTCGTATCTTGTATCAGGATGGATGAGAGGATCGTTCAATGGCCCCATGATGCCAGTTGGACTTAATAATGCACAGATGACCAGATTCGATGGACCACCGAGGGTTGTTGCACTTGGGTTCACCATGAAGGATGGAAAGCTTGCGGGCCCGGTTGATATGTTCAACGATGTGGCTTTCGACTATGCAAGAACGGAGGCATTGAATATGGCCAATTATATGAGAAGAATGGGCGTATTTGAACCACACAGGCTTCCAGATGAGGATATGGAATACACCGCACTTCCAAGAATACTCGAAAAACTTGCTCCCAAGTTCCAGACCATAGAGGACAAAGGGGCACAATCAGAAATGAAAATAGAAAGTTGATTTTTTTAATTTTTCTTATATTTTTATTATATGTTTTCTTAATTTTACGTCAATATTAATTTTTTTCTGTTATTTACCTCACGTTCATTCGATTTTACATATATTGTCTTAAATATATATGTGTCTTTCATTGGTCAGAAGAACAGCTCTTGATGGTTAAAAAAAGCTCCATAAAGCCATAGATATACGAAAAAATTCCTATTAATGCCAGTATACTGGTTTCTAAACATACTAGATGACACATATAATACAGCTGCAAAATAATAAATAATGGATGATAAAGAAAGGACTCGATTAGTATGTTCCGATTCTGCTTAACTTAAACAAATTATTGAATAAATTATTCCTTGAGCTGTATTTATCAATAGGATAAGAGAAGTGAGACTACCTGCATTTGAATATATCCGCATGATGCCGGAGTGGCGGTCCGGCCCCGTAGAAATAAAGATAGATAATAATTTAATAACAATAAAAAACTGAAAATGATAGCCAAATCTCATAATATACGAACACAATAGTACACAACAAAGTTAAAATATGCTTTAAAGATAAGGACTAAGTGATTTTATGCCGTTCGCAGAAGCAATAGAAAGAAGACTAACACGTAAAATATGTATGAGATGTTATGCCAGAAATTCGATTAACGCAACAAAATGTAGAAAATGCGGATATACTGGATTAAGAGTTAAATCAAAGGAGAGAAAGAGTGCCAAATAATGAGTTAAAAGCCGGAATCCTCAGAATGGAAGGTACCAACAATGAGGAGGAGGCTTTCTATTCCCTGAAGAGATCCGGTTTTAATTCTGAATATATACATATCTCCCAGATAGGAAAAAAGAAATTTGAAGATTATGACCTGTTATTTATTCCGGGTGGATTCTCTGCAGGAGATTACATAAGGGCAGGATCTATTTTTGCAGCAAGGCTTTTGCCTCACATGACTGATCTGGAAAAATTTATAGATTCAGGAAAGGTTTTAATTGGTGTATGCAACGGATTCCAGGTTTTAAGTGAATTGGGTCTCTTACCGGATGTGGATGGCAGGAAAAACAGAAATATGGTTCTTGCAGTAAATAGCTCTAACAGATTTGAATGCAGATACACCTATGTAAAATATACATCCAAAAATAAAATTTTCAGCAAATATTTTTCAGGTAAAATAATGCAGGTTCCTGTAGCCCATATGGAGGGAAAAGTTATTTTCGACAGTGAAAAAACACTGGACAGTGTACTGGATAATGACCAGATGTTATTCCAGTATACAAATGAAGACGGTACAGATTCCTCATATCCATGGAATCCGAACGGTTCAGTAATGGATATAGCGGCATTAACCAGCAAATCAGGAAATGTAATAGGTTTAATGCCACATCCCGAAAGGGTGTATTACAACTATCAGCTGATGCATGATGGAAATTTTTACGAAAACGGTACTGGAAAATTATTTTTTGATTCTCTTTATAATTATACCAGAAAATTACCTGCCTGATTTTTCAGGATTTATTTCAGGATGTCGTTCCATTATATGTGAAAGCAATAATCTTACATTCTTGTGGTACTCTTCCAGGGTTGAATCGTTTACAATCATGAAATCAGCTAATGATATCACCTTGCCTATACCCCATGACAGTTCTCTGGTATCACGCTGATGCATGCCGGAATAATCGTGGCCATCGTCTTCACGATCCCTGTTGAGTATTCTTTCAAGCCTGTCAGATTCATTTGCAAAAACAGCAATTACAAAAATATTTTGGAAATTATTTTTAAAGTATTCAAGTTCTTCTTCATTCCTCAGTCCATCTACTATGGTTATATCAGGGTTTGAGATATATTCTGCAGTTCTCTTTGCCCATATATCCATTCCATATTTCCTTCTCTCTTCCGTGGCATATGTGCCAATACTTTTGTCATCCATATTTATACCATGCTTTAGGGCGTTCTTTTTTACCGTATTTCCCATATGGGCATCTATGAATCCTAAGTCTCTGGCAACCTTTACGAATTCATCCTTTCCTGATCCTGGCATACCTGTTATTATTAACATATTCATCCGAAAATAAAACCGAGCCCATCTTTGGAATTGTTCTCCTCATCCGTGATTTTTTTATATATCTCTTCTTCCTTTGATTTTTTGAGTTCTTCCAGTGTTCCTTTTGCAACTGAATCCACATTCTTGAATATATTTTCTGAACCTTCTATGATAATAATATAGTAAGAATCAAAACCGAAATTAGAACCATCCTTATACAATACTGTCTGGCGGCCTATTATATCATCTGAAAGCAAACTGTCGAGTGTTTCCCTCTGAGTTTTTGCCAGTTTATATACTTTAAACATAACACCATATTATAAATGCATTATTAAATATTTTTAAATATTATTTGCCATCAAAATCTCCATTTTTATAGGTTTCCACATATGCATCAAAATTTGTTCTCAGCTTGGATTGTCTTACAATTTTAGACCCCTGAAAATTAGAAAATGCTGGATCCTCCAGTATATAACCCTGTATGCTCTGTATGGAGCCCATAACACGTATAAACTTCATTCTTCCATACCTTCCAAGTGATCGGGTATTTGTTGTCAGGAGGCCTGTATCCTCAAGATCCGAAAGCAGATCTGAAATTCTCCTCATCGTTAGCGGCTGGAATCCTATTTCAGAACATATATTTCTGTAATTTTCGTATATTTCTCCCGTAACAGATAGGTCTGCGTCTGTTTCCTGGGTGAGGCATGCACTTAACAGTACCATTTTTGAATGTATGGGCTGTGTTTTTATTGATTCCTTGAGTACGTTCATCTCAAATCTATCCCTTGCGAGGTAAACATCTTCAATGGATATGGATGACTTTCCATCCTTTAGTGCCGAATCAATAGCAATTCTTAAAAGGTCAATGGACTTTCTTGCATCTCCGTGTTCCTGGGCACCCAGTGCAGCACATAGGTTTATGGCTGCGTCAGTTATAAATTCCTCCTTTATTACTCCATTGACCCTAAATTTTAATATATCCCGGAGTTCCATGGCATTATACGGTGGGAATATTATGCTTTCCTGATTCATCCTGCTCTGAACCCTTGCATCCAGGGAAGAAACAAATGATGCATCATTGGTAATTCCTATCATGGATGCATTACTTTCAGTCAGAATTTTTAATAGAACATAAAGAGCATCACTTCCATTTTTCTGGATTAATTTATCGATTTCATCCAGTATGATTACCGTGTATCTTCCAGACTTATTAATCCTTTTAACAAGCTCAGAATATATTTTGTCTTGCGGGAGTCCCAGTATCGGTATTGGCGAATCTCCAGATTCTATAGCATTGGTAAGATAAACAAGAATGGAGTACTGAGAATCGTATATCTCACAGTTTATATAAAGGATGTTAATGTTTCCATTGAGCGTTTCTTTCAGCATATTTGTAACATAAATGACAGAGGATGTTTTTCCGGAACCTGATTTCCCATATAGAAGCAGATTGGATGATATACCTCCTGTAACAATGGAACTCATCACCCGGGCAATTCCATCTATCTGTTTTTCCCGGTGTGGAAAGTTATCAGGTATGTATGAACTACTCAGTCTTTTAAGGTCGCCCGTCACGTAATCGTTTGATTTGTTGTATTTTATAAAAGGATTGTCCATAGTTACCAGTAATTAAAACATATATATTCTATATACAAATATGTTTTTTAACTGGGTTTGTTACCTACTATTTTACCGATAGATTAATCCGTGTTAAATGGTCTGACTGACGAATTCAGATATTTTTTTAACATGCCCACAAGATACATTGATCCTGTTACAAGAATACAGTCAGAATTTGACCTGGCATAGTTAAACGCTTCTATGGGGTCCCGAATAACTTTTGTTTCTGGGAACATATGTCTGATGCCCTCTTTCAGCAGAGCTGGATCAAGGAACCTCCCCGGTTCGTCTGGTGTTGTAAGAACAACAGAGTCCGAAATTTTCCTGAGTATTGACATATATGAGAAATAATCCTTGTCGTCCAGCATGCCGATGACCAGCAGTGGCTTTCGATCAACAAATTTTTTATATGTTTCCACCAGAGCACTTGCAGCCGGAGGATTATGCGAAGAATCCATTATGATTAAAGGTTCTCTGCTTATAACCTCAAATCTTGATGGCCATCTGCTTTCCGATATTCCTTTCTCAATTACGGATTTCTCCGGTTTTCCTTCAGGGAGGGTCTCTACTGCAGATATAGCAGTGCATACATTTTTTACCTGGAACAGCCCGAGGTTAGAGGTATTAATATTATATTCATCATATGGGGTTTTCACAGTAAAGGTCATTCCACCCAGGCTGTACTTCAGGTCAGACACTGAAGAGTAGTTGTTTACCATGATTAGTTTTGAGTTTCTCACATCTGCTATCTTTTTGATTTCCGCAACCACTTCTGGTTTATCGTCCAGTAATATCACCGGCGTGTTACTTTTAATTATTCCACCCTTTTCATGGGCTATGGATGTGAGCGAGCATCCCAGACGCTGATAATGTTCATAGCCTATCTGAGCAATGACACTTACCTCCGGGATAATGATATTGGTTGAATCAAGTCTACCACCAAGGCCCACCTCAATAGCAGCATAATCAGCATTATTGTCTGCAAAATATTTAAATGCCATCACAGTAGTTGTTTCAAAAAAAGTGGGATTCCTGTAATTAATTCCGAGATTATCTATGTATTCTCTATTAGAATTGATGAAATCTAAAATATACTGATCCGGTATAGGTTCTGTTCCCA
>JAKAAK010000196.1 GCA_021797025.1 Thermoplasmata archaeon | reverse complement strand
TACCATGAAGGTGGGGCATATAGATGGGGCTTTTAATCTCACTGAACAGGAGGCATTTGCAATATACATGGCATATCAGAACGGTTACTTCAATATTCCACGTGAAAAGTACCTGACAGAACTATCTACCATAACCGGGCTTTCAAAGTCGGCCCTTGAAGAGTACATGCGGAAGGCTACTGGAAAAATTATCAATGAATGGGCAGAAAAGAATAGATTCTTTTTGCAGAAAAAATTCGGGAAATGATGTTTAAATAAGAACAAAACATGTCCTGAATAATGCTTATATCCTGACTTTATTATTTAACTGAATCGAAATAGGATTGTAGGTGATGCTGATGGATTTTAGAAATAAAAATGCAATAGTGACAGGTGGGTCAAGGGGAATAGGAAATGCCATTGCTACTGCCCTGGCCGATCGGGGTGCAAATGTGATGATTACATATGCAAACAACGATGAAGCCGCAGAGGATACTGTCAAATATATAAGGAGCAAGGGTGTTGCCGGAGAAAAATACAGAATAGACCAGGCGAAGATGGAGGAGGTAGACGGGCTGATTAAATATATCAGAACCGAATTCAAAACAGTTGATATACTTGTTAATAATGCAGGCATATGCCCATTTAAGGATTTTTTCGATATTGACATGAAGCTCTTTGAAAGCGTATGGAAGGTAAATGTGGAAAGCCATTTTTTTATAACACAGGAAATTTCAAAGATGATGATTCAGACAGGTACCAAAGGGAAGATACTTTTTATGAGTTCTATAAGTGCCATAGTTGGCGGCAAATACCAGGCACATTATACCACTACAAAATCCGCAATGAACGGCCTGATGCACTCCCTGGCAATCATACTCGGGGAACATGGAATCATGGTAAATTCCCTGGAGCCGGGTACCATCATAACCGATATAAACCGTGATGATCTTTCTAATCAGGAAAAAAGAAAATATATGGAAAATAGAATACCACTTGGAAGGTTAGGGGAGCCTTCTGACATTGCCCTACCTGCCCTGTTCCTGGTTTCTGACGAAAATACTTATATAAATGGATCAGAACTCCTAGTAGATGGTGGAATGCTGGTCAATCTGCAATGATGAACCAACTACAGATTTTTTTGGTTTATAAAATTTTTATAAAATGGGGAGCCGAATCGAATTGAATGGCTTATTCCACCCACTATCGGTTGGTGCTTCCTGTTTTTAACACTAAATGATTTATTATCAAAAAATTAAAAATACATAGAGTTTTTACAATAAAAATTAATAAATTTACGAGACCTCATCCCGTGATGTTTCCTCGAGCGATTTCCTCTCAGTTCTCACATATTCCGGTTTGAACATATACAGGAACAATACCACTATGAAGGCCATTACAAAGAATATACCGGCGATCCAACCTATGTACCCTATACCGAAGGCAACTATCATTGGTGTGAACAGCCCGAATATTCCTGCCTCGAATCTCATGGTAAACCAGACAAATCCCTGTCCAGAGTTTCTGAGACTTGTTGGGAAATGCTCAAGTGATAGTAGTCTGGTAGTAGGCCATATGCCCAGTCCCTGACCTATTCCGAAGAGCAGGAATGAAAGCAGCAGTATGCCGACGTTTTTGAGGAATGGTGGGTAGATGAGCAGGAAAAAGGATATTGCAGCCATGACCACACTTATGAGGTATAAAGGCACCCTACCAACACGGTCTGATAAGTAGTAGAAAATAACCAATCCCGGCACTATTGCACTTCCGAAGTATACCGCTTCAAATGCATAAGTATCTCTGAGGCTTACCAGATGAAGGGAGCTGAAGATATAGGGAAAGAATTCACCGTATGTAGAAGCAGGTATCCCCCACATGAGATAGAGAAACCAGGCAAGGAGCATAAACCAGCCATAATTCTTGAATAACTCCTTGTATTTTTTTATCGTGAATTTTTTATTTTCCTCCTCGCTTATATTTATGTGCAATTGTTTGGCCGATTTTTCAAGATCTGTCTTATTTCCACGCATCATATCGAATCTGGGAGATTCTGTGAGGTCCCTTCTCAGGAGCCAGCTGACAAATGCCAGTAATCCCAGGAATATCCATATCGTCCTGAACAGTACCATTCCAGTATTGTACAGAGCAATAGCAATTCCGAGCTCCACCAGAACACCGACATACCACATAATTGTAGTTATGCTCATCAACCTTCCACGATAGTTTTTTGGAGAGAATTCAGTTATAAGGCTCCATGAGGTTGGCACATCAGCACCAACCGCTATGCCAACCATAGCATAGAACACCATTGCCCAGACTATGTTGAATATCCTCGATGGAAAAATGCCAGTTAGTGCCAGCAGTATGGCAGAAGCTCCATATATAAGCATGTCCATCTGATAAATGAACTTCCTTCCGAATTTATCACCTAGCCGTCCGAAGGTCAGAGCGCCGAATGCTGCCCCCAGAAGTGTAATAAGCGCTGGGAGACCATCTTCCAGTGTCGTAAAATTCAGCAGGGTTCCAATTGCAAGCAGGGTTATCCCTGTACCTGCGAGCATTCCTGCATCCAGAAAATCTCCCAGGGAGGCTATCAGTGTCCATTTAAAATGTGTACTCGAAAGTGGCGCGTCATCATAAGTTTTACTTTCAACCATAACTTCACCTTGTAATGTATTTGTACTATTGTATATATAGTGATTTCCAAACTATTCCATAATATGAACGTAAAGATACACTAAAATTTTAATAATATTGAGTTTGTTGTGAACTCTTCCATTGCAAAGTTCATACGCAATCTATTTAAATGGTTCGCATCAGCACTGCAAGAAATTAATGCAGGATACTATTCATAGCCCACTATTTGTAACAATAACAAGCAGTGCCAGCAGTATGGAAAAAGTCACTACAGACTTCAATATATTCTCATAATACTTTGCCAGTTTGCTGGCATCAATAAGCTCACCCCTGACCAATGACCTGTATGGTCTTGATGCCTGTATCTGTATCTGAAGCAGCGAATAACCGGTGGCGATCATCATCAATATCACTATAAAATTGCTTCCTCCCTGTATAAGATAACCAGATACAACAGGCATAGAACCTGTAGAAAATGCAAGGAATATATTATTATGAAAAAATCCCCTGAAGAGCTCCAGATTATATGCAAACACGAAGAATATTTCCACCGCCCCGGCAATTAGTAAAAGGTGGACCACAAAGAGTGCAAAATAGAAGGAAAAGGAAATACCGGCAACCAGTGATGCAAAGCCTGCGATTATCATAGCTTTCCGTGAGAGATATTTTGCCCACGGCCCCGGAGACCTTTTGAGGGACGAATCAAAGCAATGGGCTGAAATTCCAAGGCAGATCATAAATGTTATGAACAGGTAAACAGACCTCAGAACATGGATGCCATGGAAAAAGAAACTGCCAAAGAATACCAGAGAGCTGACCATGAGTGTGTATGGATAAAAGGTCAGGCCAATTATGGCCCGGAAACGTATAGGCCCATATGCTGGCACGTACCATTCTTTCAACCTGTCCGGCATGGATGTTACCATGTAATTAATCTGTACTTACTCAATAATTTTTTGTGATTCCAATATATAATTTTTTATATAAATAAAATACAATAGTAGAGTGATGTGAAGCTTATAGTTATATTACAGGCCTGGAGAAATAATATAAAAAGTCAGGTCATGATGTTCTCATATCAAAATTCCATGTCTGTTATATCAGGATCGTAGGCAGGCAGTACCGTCCCGTACTGTTCCAGGATTCTGTAAGCCCGGTAGCATTCGAATATATTTTCAGAAATGCCCATGGGAATTTTATTGCTTATGTTATTCTTCTTGAATGCTGCGTCAGTGAATACAACATTTCCAACGGAGGTCATGATTATGAATGCAAGAGAGGCCCTGTGGTGGCATCCTACCCATAATGCACCTATTCCGGGCACCAGTTCAGTAATCACTTCCGCATCAAAATATTTCATCCTGCTGTGCGCACTGAAATCAAGATACTGTAGAACTTTTTCTGGTACAAACATGTTCCTTTCCTCATTGTGATCTCCGGGAACAACAATATCATTTATCCAGCCTTTCTTCAGTATGTGGTATGTGGCTCCATGAAACTCATCCGCTCTTCCGGTTGTGTAGTCCTGCAGGGGCGTAAATGATATATTTTTAATGGTTCCGGGAGGGAATCCCATATTTTTGAGAATATCAATGGAATCCAGTGCAGTGAATTTTGCTTTCTCTCCTGCAAACCGCACCATGGCACTGTTTCTCTCTGTAAGATCCTCTGGAAGTCCGGTATTTATCAGAAAATTGGTATCCCTGTTGTATGCAAGGACCATATGGAAATGCAGAAGCTCCCATGAATCCCAGCCAGACATACGGTATACCTCGGGACCTGGAACCCATGATTCCCCGGTTTTAATTATTTTAACCCTGAACACATTTTCAGACATTTGCTTCACCACAGTTTCGATCTAAAACTAGATATTAAACATAGAGCGTAACCAATTAGTTTAATTTTTTGTACTCTATGCCGAATCCCGGTTTGTCATTCAGTTCAATATATCCGTTTACAGGGAACGGGATTCCATTCATATCCTGCTCCATCCATTCCCTGTATTTTGTCAGGAACTCAGCAACTGGAGTCACGCTTTCCGGCTCTGATATTATGCAGTGGAGATTGTAAACATTGCCGGTATGTGGAACAATAATTGCACCGTAGGTCTCGGCAAGCGCTGCTATCTTTTTCATCGGTGTTATGCCGCCTGTCCATACAGCATCTGGTTGCAGTATTCTTATGCCTGCATCCAGCAATCTCTTGAAATCATACACATGATAATGGTGTTCACCCTCCGATATAGGAATCCCGGTTTTCGTAGACAGCATCTTCATGGCCTCGAAATCATCAGGCATGACCGGCTCCTCCACCCATGCCATATCATATTTTTCAAGCTTCTTTACCATTTTAAGTGCAAAGTTGTAATTCCAGGACATCCACGCGTCCCCCGCGAGTTCCACATCATATCCCACGGCATCCCTTATGGACCTTACAAGCTCAATATTTTTGTCAATTCCATCAATATCGGCTGGTCCTGAAATAAATCTCATCTTCATGGTTTTATATCCCTCTGAGACATATTTTCTGGCCTCTTCCTGCAATTCCGGTATGGCTGTTGGATGCAGATGGGATGCATATGCCCTTATCCTCTTCCGTGTTGGACCGCCCATTATCCGGTATGCGGGAACATTGAGATACCTCGAATACAGGTCGTACATGAGAATGTTGATTGCACTGAGTGCGTGCATCATGACGCCTGATCTGCCCAGGGGCAGGGACAACCTGTAAAGCATATCCCATGCCATGTTGATTTCGGAAACATCGAATCCGTTCAATTTTTTTGAAAGTTCCATAGCAAAATCTGCAACGTCTGATGTTGTGTTATAGTATGCTGTGTAATCACCTGCCCTCATCTCAAGAGTGCAAACCTCATTGATCATGGCTGCCTCTGTTGGCGATACCTCACCAAGTATACTTTTGTAATAATCCGTTGGTTTTACATATCTGTAAACGGGCTGCTCCACCTTTTCCCTGCTGATTATCCTCACACTTTCAATCTTCATATAATCATATTTTTATTGTTTAATATTTCTTAAATCTATATCCGGATATGTACATAGGTGCTAATGTGGTATTTTGCACATTATTTTTATATTATTTAATTATATTAAAGTATGAAAGCGGTTATAGTCACGATTGGAAATGAAATACTGAAAGGCAGGACGGTAAATACAAATTTTTCATATATCGGCGAATTGCTCACATATTCTGGGTACGATGTTGTTAAGGGGATAATCGTCAGGGATAACCTCGATGAAATATCGGGAGCATTCAGGGAGGCCTTCTCCACTGGGGACCTTATTGTCTCATCAGGGGGATTGGGGCCAACCTATGACGACATGACACTTTATGGGTTCTCCAGGTGCTTCGGGTTGAAGCTTATAAAAAATCAGGTTGCTATGGATATGATACTCAAGAAGACGGGATATATTACACCGGCAAGGGAGAAAATG
>JAKAAK010000195.1 GCA_021797025.1 Thermoplasmata archaeon | reverse complement strand
TCCTCCTGATTATTTATAACAGCTGTAATTCATAATGATAAATAATATTTATATGCTTATTATCTATTTATACAATATGGAAGAAAATTTAAAGCGGCCATCATGGGATGAGTATTTCATGCGTATGGCATACCTTGCTGCTTCCCGTTCTAACTGTACAAGAAGGAAGGTTGGGGCTGTTATTGTCAGGGATAACAATGTACTGGCAACTGGATATAATGGACCACCAGCTCACACAGTTAATTGCGATATAGTTGGATGCATACGGGATGAACTGAGTGTACCTTCCGGTGAAAGGCATGAACTTTGCAGAGGATTGCATGCAGAGCAGAATGCCATAATACAGGCAGCCGTTAATGGTTCATCAATTAAAGGCTCGAAAATATACGTTACAACTCATCCCTGTGTGGTATGTTCCAAAATGATCATGAATTCACATATTGATGAAATTATATTTGCTGAAGGTTATCCTGATGATCTTGCTGAATTGATGTTGCTAGAGAGTGATATAAAAATCAGAAAGTTCAATCTATCTGATAGCGAAGTAGAATCTATGATCGGCGTCCAATACATACACAAAGTTGGAGAAGATTGATTTTTGGTTTATTTTATAACAATAGTTATATATTTCTTCTAGATAAAATAAATATTTATATATAAGTTAGTAATATACAGTTAACAACTAATGGTTGTTAACTCAGGTGATAATAATGAATGGAAGAAGAGATGATGATTGGGATGATATATTTAACGACATGTACGACGAGTTTGGCCTTGATATGAGAAAAATTAACAAGGAAATTGCCAGGTTCTGGGAATCCATAATGAAGGATGATACAAATAGTAAGATAATGGGTCCTTATGTCTATGGATTCAGTTATAAGGTTGGACCTGATGGAAAGCCGGTTTTCCAGGAATTCGGAAACGTACCCAGGAATGCCATCGGTCAGAAAAACGAAACACAGGAAGGTTACAGGGAGCCACTTACAGACATTAATGAGGACAAGGAAAACGTTTACATAACATATGAATTACCCGGAGTGGATAAGAAGGATATAGACCTCGTTGTAAATGAAAACAATATAGAACTAAAGGTCGATAAAGGTGCCAGGAAATACTATAAAAACATAGAATTCAACACTGGAGTAAACATTGACAGTGTAATAGCAAAATTTACTAACGGTGTCCTTGATATAACCATTAAAAAATTGAACAGCAAGGGTAATGGAAAGGCAGTTAAAATAGATTAAATATCTATTTTTATTTTTTCGGGTGTTTTTATGGATGACGAATTATGGAATATTTTAATGGCTCTGGAGAATAATACCAGAAGAGAGATGCTGAAAACACTCGCAAATTATGATTCATATGCCCTTGAATTAAGCAAGATGATCGGGGTTTCACAACAAGCTATAAACAAACAGCTTGACATTCTTGAAAAACTGGGATTTATATCAACCAATGGAAGCATACCATCAACAATTGGCCCGCCAAGGAAAGTATATAAATCAATGGGATTTTCCACGATAACTATAGACTATTCAAGAAATTTTATGGGAATTAAGAAAAGTGAAATAAACTATCCTGGAGAAGACGTTAATGGAACTTCACTGAGTCTGATTGGTACACTTAAATCAATAAATGATGAAATAGATAGTATAGATAGAAAGAGAAGCGAACTGGTGGGAAAGAAGGACCTAATAATTGAAAAACTCCGTGAGAGGGCTTCAGAATACGATGGATTTTACAGAAAGGTAATTTATGAATATCTAGAGAAACTAAATTTCTCAGAGGTGGCTGATGAAACCGGGTTGCCTGAAGAAATGGTGGAAAATATTATAGGGAAGTTTATCTCATCGTAATTGTTAAACATTTTATAGTGATATTATATACTACATAATATGAAAGTGTCATTTAAATTCGATAAGAATGTAGGATTTATTTCAGACGATGGCAAATATGATGTAAAAATAAAAAATTCTGTGGTTGGTAACGATGAATACCATTCACCAACAGAGCTCTTAATGCTTGCCATGGGGGCATGCAGCAGCGATGACGTATTAAATATACTCAAAAAGATGAGAAAGGATGTGGAAAACTACAGATGTGAAGTTACTGCAGAAAAAAGAGATACCGACCCGAAGATGTTAAAATATGGAGAAATACATTATATCTTCCAGGGAGATGTGGATCCTGATTCCGTAAAGAAAGCCGTAAACCTGTCACTGGAAAAATACTGTTCAGTATCTCTTACTGTAAAAAATGCGGGAATACCGGTGTCCTATTATTACACCATCAACGGCAAGGATTACCGTTAATTTTTCAACCCATTTCCTGTCAGTATCAGCATGGACTTTCCAGTATAATGCCCTTTCTTATATGCGGCGTAAACAGTGGCGGAGCTGTATTCAACGTAAAAACCTTTAAGAGCCAGATCTTTTCTGGCCTCGATGATTTCATTTTCTGATACTGATACACAGCTGTTTCCCTCTCCCATTATTCTCATCATTAACTTCATCAGTACAGGACGTTTGGCAACAAGTGCATCGGCAATCGATGATAGATTGTTATCAGGATTATACTTTAATTCATTTACTCTGGAGCATAGTGGTGAAATATTTTCCGGCTGCACCCCAATAATTTTAGGAATTCTGCCAATTTCACCGGAACTGTAAAGATGGGATAAACCACTGAAAAGTCCGGATAACAGCGTTCCTGCTGAAACCGGTACGAATATATTGTCTGGCATCCTTGATGACTGGAGAAAGATTTCATATGCAAGTGTTCTGATTCCATCACGGAATTCAGGGTTAAGAATGTGTGAAGCATAAAAACCTGAAGCTTTTTCTGCAGTTTCCTGTACGGTATCTCTTGTTCCATCAACCTTTATAATATTAGCACCGTAACTGCTTATCTGCTTTAACTTATTTTCATTTGCGTTTCCTGGAACATATATGTTTACATTATAGCCTGCGCGTGCTCCATATGCTGCTATAGAAGCACCGGCATTGCCCGATGAATCCTCGTTAATGGAAGTTGCATGGAATTCCTTTTCATTGGTTTTTATATATGATATAAGGTTTTTACTACCTCTATCCTTATATGAATAGGTAGGAGAGAAATAATCCAGTTTTAGTACTAAATTGCTGTTCAGATCCTCTATGGGGGTAAAAACTTCTCCGAGAGTTATTTTTTTTGTAAGATAATCAAAATTAAGTTCCAGATTATCTGTGAAGATTTTATCCGGAATTAATTCAAATGGTTCGTTGCAAATTGTGCATCTTAATTCATATTTAATTCTGGGATGCCCGTTTAGACAGACAGATTTCATGAAAAATGTAATACATTAAAAAATAAAATACTATGCAAAAAAATTTGGTTTAAAGAGAGGAGTAGTAGGTCTCGTCGTAAGGCTCCGGCTTGAGTCCTTTCCTTTCCCTTATTTTTGCAACTATGCCGGCCTGAAGTTCGTAAGGTACACGTTGGTATCCAGAATTCTCAGAGCTCCATATGGCCTTTCCACCTGTGGCGCTTCTTATTGCAGATGCAAAGCCGATCATACCGGATACAGGTGCATTTGCTATAACGGTAATTTCATCACCGTTCTGCTGCATATCCTCGACGACACCACGCCTCTGCTGGAGCTCACTGGTGACTGGCCCCATTAGTTCCTGTGGAACACTTATGTAAACCTTCTGCATGGGCTCCATAAGAACCCTCCCTGCCTGGCACATGGCACCGTATATTGAGTTCCTACCAGCAGGTATAACCTGTGCTGGCCCCCTATGGATGCTATCCTCGTGAAGTTTTGCATCCATTAAACTTACCTTCAACCCGTATACTTTTTCATTTGCCAGCGGGCCTTTGTCTAGAGATTCGTTGAATGATTCTATGAGAAGCTCCATGGTTTCATCCAGATACTGTATTCCCTTTGTCATATCTAGCATTACATTGATTCCGTGCACCGACACCAGACTTCTTGCCTCGTTATGATCGAGACCCGCTTCTTCAAGTATTGCGGCAATGGCCTTTTTATCCTTTATTTTTGACCCGTCTGGTATTTTACCTTCAAGGATAGCCAGTACAACGCCTTGGGGGAGAGGTTCTACCTTGAAATAGAATCTATTATGCTTGTTAGGAGATTTACCCTCGAATGGTCCTCCGGTTTTATCAACGGTTTCACGATATACAACCAGTGGAGCCGATGTTACAACCTCAACATGGTAATCATTTTTTATCCTGTACATTGTAATTTCTAAATGTAACTCTCCCATACCAGATATAAGATGCTCGCCGGTTTCCTGATTTATATCAACCTGTATGGATGGATCTGCTTTGGATACTGATCTCAAAACATCTATAAGCTTTGGAAGATCGGCAGTATGCTTTGCCTCGATAGCCAGTGTAACCACTGGATCCGAATAATGGGACATGGGTTCAAAATCCTCCATTTCCTGGCTTGAGGATACGGTTGAACCGGCTATTGCGCCCTTCAGTCCAACAACAGCAGCAATATTACCTGCAGCAATCTCATCAATTGATATTCTGTCCGGACCAACCATCATTGATAATAACTGAACCTTGGATTTACCTGCTCCTGTAACGTAGAGCTCACTTCCCTTCCTGATTATTCCAGAGAAAACTCTCCCCACGGCTATTTCTCCTGCATGTGGATCGATAAGAATCTTGGTTATCATCATTGTAACTGGACCATTGTCGTCACACATTTCCATAGCTTTTCCTATTTCACTGTTAAGATCTCCATGCCATATCTGTGGAATTCTGTATTTCTGCGCAACTGCTGGATTAGGAAGATTTTTTATTACCATATCGAGAACTACTTTATGCAGTGGAGCCTTTTTGGCAAGCTCTTTCTGTTTGCCTGCTGAAACTAAATCAACAATATCCTTGAAGGTAACCTTGAATAAGCCCATGGCGGGAACGGAAAGTGCCCAGTTATGGTATGCGGATCCGAAGGCAACTGTGCCGTTTTTTACATTGACTAGCCAGTCATTTGCAAATTCCTTTGGAGCATATTTTGTTATTAATTTGTTTACATCGGTAATCACCTTTATGAAACGTTTCTGCATTTCATCGCCATTGAGTTTTAATTCGTTAATCAATCTGTCTACCTTGTTAATGAACAGGACTGGTTTAACTCTCTCCCTTAAGGCCTGCCTTACCACAGTTTCTGTCTGTGGCATTACACCCTCAACGGAATCGACAACAATAACTGTACCGTCAACAGCCCTCATTGCCCTTGTAACATCCCCGCCGAAATCAACATGTCCAGGAGTATCTATAAGGTTAATAAGGTACTCCTTTCCTTCAACTTCATGAACCATGGATGCATTTGCAGCATTTATGGTTATTCCCCTTGCCTGTTCCTGTTCATCATAATCCAGAAGTAACTGTTTTCCGGCAAGTTCCTCGCTCATCATTCCGGCACCGGCAATTAGGTTATCACTGAGTGTGGTTTTCCCATGGTCTATATGAGCCGCTATATCAATATTCCTTATTAACTCTGGATGTTCAACTAATTTCATTGCTTTTGCAACATTTTCTTCTTTTCGCCCCATTAATAACACCGTTTAAATTCTATAACCCTGTATTAAAAATCATTATTTAATTATTGTTAAAATTTATTTAAAAGCTAAAATAATTTAACTTTTTATCTGTATTTCTATTCTAACACCGTCAGGTATGGATATCCTCATCAGTTGCCTCAAGGTTCTTTCGTCGGCATCCACATCCATCAGGCGTTTATGTACTCTCATTTCCCAGCGGTCCCATGTTGGAGAGCCTTCACCATCAGGGCTTTTCCTCACCGGAACTTTGAGTTTTTTTGTAGGCAGTGGAACAGGTCCATGTATTTCAACCCCTGTTCTCTTTGCTATCGATTTGATTTCATCGCAAACAATGTCGACTATTTTGTTTTCAGTGCCACTCAGTGAAATTCTTGCTTTGTATGCCATATATCATCACGCTACTGTTGCCTTTTCAAGGTCTATGCACTGACCGGCTGCGACGGTCATGCCCATATCCCTGATTGCAAATCTTCCCAGCTGTGGGAATTCAGAGACCTTTTCTATAACAAGGGGTTTGTCAGGTAT
>JAKAAK010000194.1 GCA_021797025.1 Thermoplasmata archaeon | reverse complement strand
TTTAATTGTAATGGTGACAGATATCCAGCTAAAGGGGCTTGACCGTATAGTTGCCGAGCTGTACAAGGCCGGAATAGTTCTGAACAAAAAGAGAAAAGATATATCATTCAAAAGGACGAATTACGGTGGTTTGAGAATACATAAGCCCAGGAATGTGGATATTGACAACAATGATATCAGGGACATAGCAAAAGAATTCAAGGTCGTCAACGGGGATATCTACATCAGGGAAACTATAGATATGGATGATCTCATCGATTTTTTCAAGGGGAATATAGTGTACATAAAATCTTTCATGGTCGTCAATAAAATCGATATGCCCCATGATGAGATTCAGCTGAAAAAACAGTTGAAAGACTTTGGCAATTATATTGAGGTTTCAGCAGAAACCGGATACAACCTGGAAAACATGAAAAATATGATTTATAAATCACTGGATATGGTTCGTGTGTATATGAGAAATAAAGCCGGTGAGGTTGATTACGAGAGGCCATTGATACTCAGTGAGGGAGCTACCGTAAGGGATGTGTGCAGGAAGATCAGCAGGGAAATGATCTCTACATTCAGATATGCTATTATTACCGGTCCATCAAGGAGAATTGAAGCAAGGGTAGGACTGGATTATCGGGTAAATGACGAGGATGTTGTAACACTGATAAGCAAATATTGAAAGTGGAATTCATAGTTTAATCTGCAGGCGATGCTTTCTTCAATAAATCTGAAAAAGTCCTAAAATCTAGCAATTATAATAAGTTAAGTTTAAAAATTTAAAAAAATAAAAAATTAATTCTTATCCACAATCTCTTTCTTTCCCTTCTCTATTTTTTCTGGATTGAATGATAATTTTCCGCTGTTGTAAACATATGCGTACATTATCATGAGCAGGACAAACAGTATACCACCTATCATGCTGAGCCAGAAATTTGCAGCCTGCATGGAATTCGTGGAAGCAAAGGCGTTAATGGAATATGCACCACCAGCAATTCTTGTTATTGGAAGTTCCAGGAATAATACTGCTATGGTTACTGCAACAAACCAGAATGGCTTATAGGATGCCAGATGTGTAGTGGATTTGCCCATATACAGCAATGGAACTGCCAGGGTTATTATAACGGGTAGAATCATGTAGTCACCAACAAATTTAGCACCTGCAAGTGTTGCCACAACATTCCATGCATTTACATTGAGGAACAGTCCAAATATTATGGTTGCAAGCGGAACCCAGCTTGTTCTCTTTGCCAGCCTGTAAAATACCTGTGACATCCCGTATGCTATGAATAATGTGCCTATGAAGAATTCCCAGTATACCGCAGAATATACAGGAGCAGTCAGTAAGGCCGCATAGTCCACATACGATTTTGATAGGGTTGTAAGATTTAAATGAATCAGTGGAGGTAATGTCGGTATTGCAGTGGACACACTGTTTCCTACTAAAAGTGCGGCGATAGCCGTTACAAATCCTATAACCATTAAAAATGTTGCACCGGAGTAAAACATCATCAACGGTTTGCTGTCAACCTTCTTCCATACAAATTCAGCATATATTATGGCCACATTTCTCAGTATCAACAGTGCAACAAAGGTTCCTATTACAGGGATAAAGAGATATGAAGCTATGGGTGTAAGACCGGAATATATCAGTTCCAGCTCCACTACAAAGAACACTATCATTGTACCGGTTATTTCCCATATGGGAACTATATGCTTCAATACCACCGTTTTATGCTTCTCGTAGTTGCTGAATATGGGAAATACTGCTATAAATTCTGAAAACAGGAATGTTACCATGGCTGCAATCACAACTTTTATAAACACGCCATTTGCATCAAGATATGAAAAAGTCATTTATCTCGCCCCCGCATTTACACTGTTTATATCCTTGCCTGAACCGTTTATGTTCAGATCTCTCTCTGCCTTCCTGAGATCCTCTTCCACATTGGATAGATTCAAAACCTTGGCATTGAAGTAGAATGTAAACGGTATTATTATGGCGTAGAACAGTATTATTACCGCTCCAAGGTACCATACTACTGTTGATGTGGATGCAGCCTGTGCTATTGTCATTACACCGTAATGGCCGGCTATTATTGGCTGCCCCGATGAGTTATACGGCATCAATATTATATAAGGAACCCTTCCGACCTCTGCTGTATACCATCCATCTTCCATGGTGAACATTCCGAGGAATCCCATTCCTATGAAGCTGTAAAGTATCCATTTCATGTTGAATACATCCTTTTTCATTATTTTCAGAACAAGGACAATAAACCAGAATAACCCCATTAACACACCGAAACCTACCATAAGATCAAGTGTTATGTGCACAACTGATGGTGCCCATACGGATGAAGGATATGATGAAAGCCCCGGTATATAACCGGCATTACCTTTGCTGAATGGATAAGCAAGCAATGACTGTATTCCCGCAAGTGGAATGAAATCTACCGGCTTCCCGTTAGATAAGAATCCGAATAGATGTTCAGGTGCACCTGACATCACAGGAGTCATATTTAATTCGAGCATGGCATATTTCAGTGGCTCTACTACTAAAAGGGTTGAGAGTTCTATTGATCCACTGATTCCTATAAGTATTATATCAACAATTCCTATAGCTGAAAGTACTTTCATTGCAGATCTGTCAATTTTCTTCTCTTCCTCGTTCTTCGATTTCAAATACTTGTATGCGAAATAGGCTAAAAGTGCCATTGCGCCTGCAAAATACATTGCCATGAACATATGGAATAACTGCGGTCCAGTGGACGGCTCATCAAAAACCTTAAGTGGATTCACTCCAGATATTACACCTGTATTCACATATTTTGCTATGTTGAATGACCCTGTAGGCGTATTCATCCATGCATTTACATTTGTTATCAACCATGCTGATGCACCCGTGCCCAGTAAAACTCCCCAGGACACAAGCCAGTGGTTCCATCTGTTTTTGAAATTATCCCAGAAGTATACATAAACCATAAGGGTTATTGATTCAACCAGGAATGCAAAAACTTCTGCATAGAAACTCAGCATGGCAACGGCCCCGACCAGCTTCATGAAAACAGGCCAGAACAGCATGAGTTCAACCGCCATGAAAACTCCCGATGCAGTACCTATGGCGAAATTGATCACCAGTGCTATACTCAACTTATGGGCCAGAGCCTCATAATATTTATTCTTATTTTTCAGTGCTATGTATTCCGCTATTGTTATCAAAAGCGCCATTGCCAGCGTTATTGCGACAATTAAAATATGCGCCGAAATAGTATATGCGAACATCGCACTATCCCAGACTGGATATGATATTCCCATCTTAATCAAACATTATATTTTAAAAGGGTATTTATTAGATTTACCTTATATGTAAGGTATATTGCTTTAATATGAGTGCAAATTCTTTTAAATACCAATTACATATCATACTGTGTCCAAATCAAGCAAAGAGATAACCGTAGAAATTACAGTAAAAAGAAAGGATTGTGAAGTTACAAATTATATACTCCAGACATTTCCAGATGCAACAATAGAACGCCTTAAAATAGACGGGAAAACAACAACCCATAGAATATTGTTTAAATCAGACCATGACACAGATGTAGCTCTCCCTGAAATAAGGAAAATAACGGTTGACTGCATAAAATCCGGGAAAAGAACAGTATGGGCCCGGCTGTCATGCTGTAGCGCCTGTTCCATACTGGGCAATTCGGAGGCAGTAATCCTGGGGAGCAGGGCTGTAAAAGCGGATACACTGTCATATCGTGTTTCATTTCCGGGCCTTTCAAAACTTATAGACCTCAAGCACGAGCTTCAAAATCAAAAAATGGAGTACACAATCTCAGATCTCTCTTCAGGGGATACCAATGGTGTAACGGAAAGAGAGAAGGAGGTTTTACTCCAGCTTTATGAATACGGATATTTTGATCCGGAAAGAAAACTCTCACTAACCCAGATTGCAGAGCAGATGAACATTTCCACTGCAGCGCTTTCTGAAATACTCAGAAAAACCCTGAAAAAGATCGTCAAGGAGTACTTAGAAAGCAATATATGAGGAAATATTTTATTAATAAAAACAATAGCAAACCATGACCACTATAGTATATACGTTTCATGGAAATGTACAGGGAATCGGCTTCAGGGCACATGTTAAAAAGAAAGCTGTTGAACTTGGGATCACTGGCTGGGTGAAAAACATGGATGATGGATCTGTGAAGGCACTATTTTCCGGTGATCCTGAAATGATATCAATTATGGAGGCTTACTGCAGAAAAATTCCCATGTCGGAAATAACATGGGTGGATTCCGTCCCAGCAGACAGTTATAACTTTGAAACCTTTGAAATAATAAGATAAAAGGATCACCCCACAATCCTGTATTTATATCCCAGTTTGTCAAGATTACCCAGGAGTTCATCTATCCTTTCCTTATCAAGTATATTTATGGTAAACAGAAGATACTGGTATCCTATGGGAGTATCCTTGTTCAGGTTGTCAACTTCGGCATGGTATATGTTGGCACCGGATGATGAAATTGCACGGACTATTTTTTCCATTATCCCGGGATGGTCAGGTATTTTGAATTCCAGCCTCAGGAGCTTGTTCTCCATTTCCAGGGCCCTGTATATTATGTTCGATAAAAGCAAAAAGTTTACATTTCCACCTGACAGTATTATTACAACCTTTTTCCCCTTTACATCCACCCTGTTCTCGAACAGTGCTGCCAGGCCGGCTGCACCTGACGGCTCAACCAGGACCTTTTCCCTTTCCAGCAGTTTGAAGAGCGCATATGCTATATTCTCATCGGATACTGTTACAACGGAATCCACATATTTTTTAACAAGGTCAAATGTTATATTGCCCGGATATTTGACGGCAATGCCATCGGCTATGGTATCATTGCTTGTATACGGTACAATCTTATCCTCCCTGAGTGAAAGCACCATGGAATCAGCCTTCTCAGATTCCACACCTATTACCCTGATATTTTTATCCGATGATTTCAATGCAAAGGATATGCCTGATATGAGTCCTCCACCACCTATTGGCACAATGACAATATCCGGTTTTACATCCTCCAGAATTTCCAGGCCGATGGTTCCCTGGCCGATTATAATGTCCTCATCGTTATAAGCCTCTATAAATTCCCGTTTTTCTTCAACAGAAATCTTTGTCGCAAATTCATGGGCCTCGTCATAGCTGTTCCCCCTGAGTATGACCTTTCCACCGTATGACTGAACTGCATTTATTTTTGATGGCGGCGTTGTTTCAGGCATTACTATTTTTGCATCCACCCCATAGTAAGCCGCTGCGAAGGCAACTCCCTGTGCGTGGTTCCCTGCACTTGCAGTTATAACCCCATTCTTTCTCTGTTCATCGGTAAGCCCGGAAAACTTGATCATGGCACCCCTGGATTTGAATGATCCCGTTTTCTGGAAATTTTCCATTTTAAAATAAACGTCGCATGAAAACATCCTGCTGAAAGTTGCTGAATGGAACAATGGAGTCCTGTGGAGCTTCCCCTTTATTTCCTTTTCTGCATCCTCAATTTTGCTGTAATCCAACATAAATTTGAATTGCCTTGAGCCATATATATGCTTTGAAATGGATAATTGCCTTTATTATTTCTTTTCACTGTATGTTTATATATATCGGAAACATAATTTTATCAGGTGTGCAGTTGAAGGATGAATATTTGATGATTCAGCAGAGCGCAAGAGAGTTTGCAAGAAAGGAAATTATGCCCGTGGCTGGAAAAATGGATCGCGAAAATTTCTTTCCCGCTGATCTGTTCCGTAAGATGGGAAAGGAAGGATATCTCGGGGTGACAATCCCGGAGGAATACGGTGGTTCAGGATCCGACTACCTGTCCCAGGCTATAATAGAGGAGGAAATAAGCTACGCATCCGGGTCTCTGGGGCTTTCATACGGTGCACATAGCAATCTTTGCCTTGATAATCTATACAGAAACGGGTCGGAATTTCTGCGGGAAAAATATCTTCCGGCTCTCTGTTCCGGGAAAAATATAGGGTCTCTCGGGATGACCGAGCCCTCATCGGGTTCAGATGCGCTCTCCATGAAAACCACAGCTATGGAAGATTCCGGTAATTTCACACTCAATGGAAGCAAGATATTCATTACCAATGCACCCTACGCAGATGTATTTTTGGTCTATGCACGGA
>JAKAAK010000193.1 GCA_021797025.1 Thermoplasmata archaeon | reverse complement strand
CGGAGTTACTTAACTGTCTTAATATTATTATAATTGCAACTATTGCTATGCCCATTATGAGCAGTGCCATTTCTATGTTGAATAATTGACCATCTGCAACAAAGGTATCCAGTACTGAGCCGATACCGAACGTCTGGTAAGTATGTATTCCGACTTCGAATACCTCGCTAACCGTGATATAGAAAAATCCATCGGAGACGCTGGGAAAGAGATTCGCAGTAATCCTCGGGACAGAGAATGGAATATAAAGATACCTCAGTTTGGAAAATAACCCGAACCTAGAATTTTCGACAACTTCAACCATTTCTCTTGGAACGGTCTTAAATGCCTGGTATTCACCCATCCATATATTCCATACTACCGCGGTGAAAACAAGAAAATCAGCTGCAAGTTCCACACCAAGCGTTCCCCCAATTCTGGTAATAAAAATAATCAGAACTATGGGAAAGAACGTAATTACCGGAACAGATTCAAATATTTCAATGAGGATTATATAAATATTCTCAAAGAATTTTGATTTTATCGAGGCATATGCCAGGAACCATCCCGTGATTATGGACAGTATTATCAGCCCGATTACACGGGCCACCGTAGCCAATACGGCCAGTGTTATAAGTGTTATTGCCGGCATAAACATACCTCATTTCTTTTTCCTCGGTGGAGTCAAATAACTGTAAAGCATATCAAGATTTGCATTAAAATTATCGCTTCTGGGATTTCTTGGCCGTGGCATTGTAACCTCAACCTTTCCTACAACTGTAGCGGGTATGTTATTCAGTATGTATATCTCATCTGCAAGCTCAAGCACCTCAGTAAGATTGTGTGAGACCATGATAACAGATTTTAACGGGGTTTCCCCGCTGAATAAAATATTGTATATATCCTGCCTGAGCCCCTCGGCTGTTAATTCATCCAAATGGGCAAATGGCTCATCCATTAAGAAAACATAGGGGTCCGCAGCAAAGGCTCTTGCAATTGCAACCCTCTGCCTCATCCCACCGCTCATTTCCTTGGGGTAAAGGTCCTCGAAACCGTCAAGGCCAACCCTTGATAACGATTCCTTTGCCTTAGCTTCCATTTCGTCCCTGGACATGTCCTTTGTCTTCATTGAGAGCATGACATTTTCCTGGGCATCCATCCAGGGAAATGTGACTATGGATTGATGTATTAGTGCAACTTCCGGTATGGGCTCGTGGAGAATTTTTCCCATCACTTTAACAATACCCTTATCTGGCTTCAAAAAACCACCAAGTATTCTGAGAAGTGTTGATTTGCCTATTCCTGATGGCCCTATTATTGCAACAAATTTTCCTGTATCGGCTCTAATATTGATATTTTCAAATACGTCATAGCCGTTATCATATGAAAAATAAATTCCATCCCCCTCAAGGACCGAATTTGATACGTTTTCATTTTTAATTTCTATTTCCATTATGATTCACCTCTTTATGGTGAAAATACCCCCGATCATAATGGTTATTTTTATAGTGTTTATTCTATATTCACGAGGTTATCTCCGAAACGATATTAAAATAATCTATATATAATTATGCCGGAATTCATTATTTTGATGTTCTGTGTTAATTTATTGTTTTTTCTTGAAGAAGTGCCATCATTTTGTAATTTCTTTCTTTGATTTGGTATCGAAAATCATGCTTTTATGGTTCACCGGTTCTAACAGGACATCCTTTCCCACAAAAATAAAGCCAAGAGTTATGCTGTCAACATTATCGTTGATCCATTTATCGCTCCTGTAATCTCGGAACTTGTCATTGGAAACTATAAGGCAGTTTTTTTGTCTTGCATAATCAAGTATGAACATATCAGCTCGTATGCCTGACGGTGCCAGAATTACTGATTTGTCTTCAATCATACTGTCCAGTTTATCCTTATCATCAATTGTATATCTTATATTGGCATCGCATATTGTTATTATTTCAGATGCTTTGTATTCTTTGAGTTTATTGATCACAGCCATGATATTCTCTATTTTGGCCTTTTTCTTTCCAGTTTTGCTCATGCCGTACATTGCTACGTTGCTACCATCGATAATAACGATTGACCCGGAAATTTTATTTTGATACATAATTGAACTTTAATGCCAATAAAAAATAAATAAGTTCCCTTAAAATATTCAATCTCCCAGTTCCTTTAATTCCTTTTTGGAGAATAGTATTTCCTTCAGTTCCCTGTCAAGTTCAGGATCGTTTCTTCTCAAATATTCAAGCAGAAGTGAGAAATGCTCCTTCTCATCATCCCTGTTGTGCTTTATTACATTCTTCAGTGCAGAATCCCTTGTGGCATCAAATCTCTCATCATAGAACATTATTGCCTGCATTTCCTCTATGAGAGACTGTCTTGCCCTTGACATATCCCTTGTTTTTTCATCTAAGTTGTTTTCTGTTTCATACATCGGCATAATTCATGAAATGTGAATTTATTTATAAATATTGTTATAACCTCTATCCCTGAAATATAGGCTATGTAATGTTTTTCATTTATAAACACTATATTTCTTATGCACTGCCCTAAAAGTAATCTGTTAGATAATAAATATTTAAGAAGGAACGGTTTTGGTTCTTATCATTCTTGCCATCGTGTCACCATCAATGAGTATTACATTTTTTTCTATTTTAGATATGGCTAAAAGATCCCGCTCAAAACCCGATTCAGAAAATATAATGAAAAGTTCATTCTCGAAATCAAAATTATTTGATTTTCTTTTTAAATCCTCAAGAACCTTAATGTTTGCCATTCTATTTCTATATTTTACCTCACAAAAAAAATGTCTCCCGGCAGAATCTTCTCCCATGATATCTATTTCATCAATAAGAGGTTGAACCGTCGCTTTGGCAGTTTTCCCCCACCATCTGCCTATTTTCAATATATCAGCATTTATTATATCCTTTGAATATTTTATAAGGAATTCTGTACATATATCCTCAAATATTCTTGAGATATACTCTTTCAAATTTTTATTTATTATATTTTTCAAAATTCCAATTTCCTGCCGATCTATGTATTCTTTATTTTCAAATATATAATTAAAGTAGAAATTGAAATAGTTGCTGTTAATTTTGTATAATCCATTATTTCTTTTTTTATTGTATATTGGGTATTCTTTTTTTATTATGTCCAATGATATCAGTTTTTCTACATAAGGTGATAATTCATTAGTTTTATAGCCCATAACGCTAGATATTTCAGATATTCCGGTTTTACCAGAGGCAATAAGTTTCAAAATTGTAAAATATCTCTCGGGATTTGACAGTTCCTCTCTGAGAATAAATTCCACATCATTATAAAATATATTTCCCTTTGATAGGTACTGGTCGAGATAATCTTTAGAATTGTCTATAAGAGAAAGATAATAAGGTATACCTCCAAATAATGAATATATTGCAATAGTTTTATGAAAATCTAGATAATTGAAATATTTATACGTGTCACAGAAACGGAACTCATCCAATTTCAAGTTGCCGGTCCTCCTTCCATATAGGGGCGATGAGTACCCGAGCAAATCGTTATATACAATATTAATAAGCGAGCCACTTAATATGAACATGATATTCCTAGCTTTTAAATATAAATCATAATATTTCTGAAAAATTGAAAGAAATGATTTATCGGACATTATTATATATGTTATTTCATCTATAACTATTATTATTTTCTCTGATAAATTCTCTGTCCTATCCACAAGGTATTCAAACACGGAGGACCATGATGTGAGAGGATTCTGTGAGATAATTTTATCATTGAAAAGTTTTGATAGTTTTATTGAGAAGGCTTTTATTAATTCCCTGCTGTTTTCCTGAGTACTGAGAAAATAGGCAGTAGGTTTATTTTTGCAAAATTCATTAATAAGGTAAGTCTTTCCAATTCTTCGCCTTCCGTATATAACTATAAAATTACTGCCATTCCTATTATATTGATTATCTAGGTATTCAAGTTCATAATCCCGATCAATTAACATAAACATAAATAAACTCATACCATAAATATTTAACTAATTGATATTAGACTAAGTTAGATTAGACTAAGTAAACTTTTTTAAAATGACTTATCTCGAATTCAACTCGGATAGTCCTGAAGGAAAAAGCACTCTATATTTATTAACAGAAAATGGATACAGGCATATGGCAAGCCGTATTGAACTGATTATGGGCCTTTCAGAGGACCTTGATAAACTTAACAGGACATTCGAAGAAAATGAAAATTTATTTGGTTACATGGGACTGAAAATTACCAGGATAGAAAAGGGATTTTGCCAGATGGAATTACCTTACCACGAAAAGATTACAAGGGCTGGAAAGGTTCTACATGGTGGGATGATAATGAGCGCAGTTGATTATGCAGGCGGCATCACCACAATGACGGTTAATGATGGCATTGACCAGGTAACCCAGGAGGTAAAAATTAATTTTCTAGCGCCAATGTCAAAAGGACCTTTCAGGATAGAGGGGAAAACTGTCAAGGCAGGGAGAACTGCGGTTATAGTTGAAATCAAATTCTATGATGCAGAAGGAAAACTGGGTGTCATGGCCCTGGGAACATGGTATATAATAAGGGACAGAGTAATTAAAAAATCATAAATTATTTAAGTTTGAGTGTAATAAAATACATACCAGAGGAAATAATTAACATTGAAGGTACTATCTGAATGAGTTTGAAATTAATTATGCCGGATAAAGAATTTTACGAGATTAATAGGATAGAGCGGGCAGTGCAGATAGGGAGAATTTACTTCAATATTTTGCTTCCAGATCCAGAAACAGGATTAACAAGATATGAAAAAGATCATGAAGATATGTCCGCTGACCTGCGAACATTTATAGATGCGAATAAGGAAAAGAAGGGATCAAGAAGAATTTATGATATGGATGCTGAACTCTATAAAGCATACAAATTCCAGAAAATACTTAATGGCTTTATCCTTAAAAGCAATACAAGGGAAGGAAGAAAGGCAAGATTACTGGAGAATAAAATTGATAGCCTGCCCGTAGATATACAAAAAAGTGGTGATTTTACAGAGGATGAAGAGGGTAGTCCTAAAATATCGGAAACACTGGATGCTGTAAGCTCCATGAGACTGGTGACCATGCTTGAGACGCTTAAGGAACACGAAATTACTAAAACGGTAAACGGTATAAAACTGGTTCTGATTCCAGCGGAGGGGGACTGGAAAAATGATACGTTACCATTGGAGGTATTCTGTTATACCGAGGATCCAATTAAGGTTGCGATACAACTTTGCGTGATAAAATTCCGGAAAAAATATATTGAATTAGAATACGGAAATGAATTCAGGGGAGATATATTCTATGCATTTATAAATATTTCACCACCTCTTGATGTACTTACAAAATTTCTGACAGAGAGTTTTTCTACTAAGGAGGGCAATAAAAAACATCAACGTATAATTAAGAAAGGCAGTAAAAATAAGATACATACTGTAATGCAGTTGAGAGTACGCATAAAGGGCATAAGACCGCCCATATGGAGAAAGCTTTTAGTCAGGTCCGATACTAAACTTCATGATTTGCATCTTATGATTCAGTCGGCTTTTGGCTGGGACAACTATCATCTTTATGAGTTTTTTGATGGATTGGTTTATTATACCAAACCGAGTGATGAGTGGGAATCCGATCCAGATGAAATTGATTCAACTGAAGTCACTATTGAAGACATTAATCTGCGTGAGGGAAGCAAAATTGAATATACGTATGATTTTGGAGACGGGTGGGACCACACAATTTCTGTAGAGAAAGTACTTCCACTTGATTCAAGTTTAAAATTACCGGCCTGTATCGGTGGTAAGAGAAACTGCCCACCAGAAGATTGCGGTGGAGTTTACGGTTATTATGATGTTCTTAGAAAGGCAGCCAATCCGGATGACCCTGATCATGAGGCCACTATTGAATGGCTCGGGGAGTACAATCCCGAGGAATTTGACCTGAAGTTTGCGGATTCACAGGTCAAGGATTATAAAGACATAGAAAATGACTTCATTTAACCTTATTAAGCTGGAAACATCGTATACTCGTATCAGAATGATGGGAAGAAAATTATATTTTTCCATAAATTAATTATACTAACAGCCTATATTTGAATATGAATGGAGTGGAAATAGCGTTTCAACTCAATAATGAGAAAGAGGAAAATGTGGTCTTGGCCCTTGCTAACCTTACAGGAAATTATTTTAGGCAGG
>JAKAAK010000192.1 GCA_021797025.1 Thermoplasmata archaeon | reverse complement strand
GTCAAATGATGACCCAAAGACATTAGAAATTATGTTTCAACTTTGGAATAATACAATAACAAATAACTCACTTGGAGGCAAGGAAACAGGTTTAATAAGATTGGCTGTCGTTTCAGCTTTAATGAACGAAACAGCTATTTCTCATTCAATAGATCAAGCCGTAACCTTAGGGGCAACTTATAAAGAGATAATTGATGCAATAAAGATTGCAGCATATTTTGGCGGTGTTCTTGTACTGGTAGTCGCATTAAAAATATTGGAAGAAAAAATGAAGCCGTAATTTTTAACCTTAAATAGCATTTTCTTCCAGTACAGCCGTTGGATTATCTTTTGGTAAAAGAGCCGCAACTATTATAGACGCTAGTATTGGAATTGACATTGCTGTTATTATGGCTAACAACCAGTTCCCAATTGTAATAGACACTATTGTTAGTATGGTTGTTGGAAATATTATATTACCGAGCCATTGGAAGCCATAACCAAATGTACTTGCAGATGCTCTTACCCTTGTGGGATACATTTCATTAACGTAGAAAGGCCATGCTGCATACTGTGAGAACAGGAAAAATATAAACAGGATATTAAAGATAAGAACATAGATACCTGTTGCTAATATTATCCCGAATATGGACAAAAATGTTAAGATTAAAAATATGACTATTATATTCCTTCTGCCTAATTTATTTCCGGCCATAGCAACAATAACATATCCAATTGCAGCTATGGCATAAGAAATAAACTCAAATGATAAGGTAGAAACAAATGTAATGTGTTTTATATCCACATAATATATTGGAAGCGCTATTAATGATATTGCTACGTTACCAGCTATTATAGTGGTATATATTGCAGTTAAAATGCTTTTCCTTCTTAAATCGGTATCAAATAATTGCCTATACGAATTTTTTCTTAGTTCCTTCGTATTTATCTTATATTCTGTTTGAATCCCTTTTTTATTTTCCTCTATTTCCTTCCTAGCTTTATCCATATCCTTAAATCTTTCAGTTTCTGGCAATCCTTTTCTCATATAAAGCAAAAATAATGCCGGCAGAATTCCTATAAAAAATACATATGGTAGGTATATAGAATGCAAAACAAACAAATAAACTAAAGCAGCTCCGATAGCCTGTCCCAATGGAAATCCTATAGAAACCACCAGCATCTGCCTTCCCCTCTTGCTGGGAGGTGCAGTTTCGGCTGTCAGTGTAAATCCTAATGGCTCATCAGGGCCTGTACCTACAGAAACAACGCTCCTTGAAAAAACAAAATCTATAACTGAAACAGATAATGCTGTGAAAAATGAGCCTACTGAATAAATTAGTATAGTTATCATAAATAATAATTTCCTTCCGTATTTATCTGCTAATGGTCCAAAGCTAAAAGCAGCAATAGCAGATATACCAAATGCTGTATCATCAATTATATCTATTTCATTCAAACTGAAATGGAACAGCGTAATCAAACCAGGTATACTTGCTAAAAACAATTCGAAATCAAAGGCGAACAACAACACACCTATAAATGAAGCTATAGTAAATTTCCAATACTTCTCCATGAAATTATAACCTCAACCATTATTTAAATATTTTTATATAGTAAAAAGTATATATGATATCCTGTAATTAGTTCCCATATATACTTATTGTTTCTTAACATTTAATTTACCTCTCTTATCCCCCAATGCCATAGCTGGTGTTACAACTGGCCTTTCATCTATGGACAATGACATATACCTGCTGTTGTAATTGTAATAATAAACCACCCCCTCCCATGTTGAGAAGTATGGTTTCAATGCCTTTACTGTACCGTTTAATCTTTCTAATTTTCCATTTGTCCATGGATGGTCTATCTATAATATACCTTTTATATTGTTATTATCAAAATATTAATGGAACTTATTCTTATCTATAAGGATTCTCTTCTCTTCATTTAAGGATAATTTAGTTTCGAGATCTATTATAATTTCATCTAATTTCCCCTTACGGAAGGTAGTGAATAGTTTTGATTTCCGCTTCCGCACATCCATGACTAAAATAGAGATTGATGAAATTATAACCTTCAAGCAACACTCAGCACAAAGAATGTTGTGTTCATCAGTGCTCCAGTTATCAGTAAAATACGTCTGTCCATTGTATTAAGAATGAATGTAATCATGTTTACCACACCGTATATTATTCACCCACAGTGAAACTGATTCAAATACTCAAGAAGGAATTTGATTTGAAACGTTTGGAATACGTGATAAAGACATTTTATAGACAATGTCCCCATAAGTCCGCAAGAAAAACAATGGAAATGATTATTAACCTTACGATCATTTTTCTCTTTATGGCTACAGATTTTAACGTTGTGATAATTGGTGGAGGAGGTGCGGGCATAGTGTCTGCCTTGGCTGCCTCGCAGTCAGGTAGCAGTGTTCTTCTACTTGAAAAGACCAAAGAAGCCGGGGGACATACACTTAACACCCAGGGGATGTTCCCTGCATCTTACACCAGATTTCAGAAAGCATTGGGTATAGTTGATTCACCAGAAGCGATGACAGAGGATATTCTTAGTGAGAATGGAAACTCAGTACCGTATGAAACTGTATATAATTTGTCATTGAACAGCAGTCTTGTTGCGGAATGGCTGTCAGATTACTGTGGACAGAAGCTAGAAGTGGCAACAGATTTTAAGTACCATGGTTACAGAAAATTCCGGATACACTCTCCACCCAGCAGAACAGGTAGGGAAATCATCAGCACTCTCCTATCAAAGGCCGAAAGCATGAAGAACCTAGAAATAGTCACAGAACATGGTGTCTCAAATATTGCAGCAGACAGGAAAGGAAATGCCACAGGAGTAGAAATTTCAGGATCGGAGGAAAAAATTACTGCAAGGGCGATTGTAATTGCCACTGGGGGATATGGCGCAAACAAGGAATTCGTTGAAAAGTACATCCCTGATGCAGGTAAAATGCTGTATTTCGGGAGCTCTGAACACAGAGGGGAATCACTTATATGGGGTGATTCCATTGGAGCCCAGTTGGATTACTTGGATTCTTACCAGGCCCACTCTTCAGTTTCTTCTGTAGGTACACTCATAACATGGGAAACGGTAATGAAAGGCGCAATTATTGTGAACTCAGGAGGTAAGCGTTTTGCCAATGAAATCACAGGTTATTCAAAATTCGCCAAGAACATAACTTACCAGCCAGGTTCTTTTGCATTTGAGATTTATAACTCAAAGATTCATCAAGAGATACTGCAAAGATATCCTGAATATCAGGAAACCAATGCATTAAAGGGGATCATTAAAGCATGGTCTATTGATGAATTGGCAAAATTCATTGAATGTAGTAGTGGGGCCCTCACGCGCACCATTGACGAAGTAAATAGTAGAGCAGGCAATGGGGAAAGTGACCAATTTGGTAGATCTTACTTTGTGGAGTTGAACCCCCCATATTATGCAGCCAGAATTTCTCCGGCACTGTTTCATACTCAGGGGGGTCTCAGAGTCGGAAAGGATGCGAGGGTAATTCTGAAGGACGGAATGGCAAGCAGGAACATTTTCGCGGCAGGGGATGCAGCCGCCGGAATAACAGGACCAGGACCAGACGGTTACGTCAGCGGCACCGGATTGCTGTGTGCGTTTACATACGGATGGATTTCCGGAAAAACTGCTTCAGAATTAAAATAAAAATATTTAGAGACTTAAACTGCGTTATGTTCATGTCCTAAATTTAATTTGAGGCCATTTATTGCAATGTTATATTAATAAATATGATATCGGAAGTAAAATCACAAACTTATGTATTGGTTTCCCTCTAACCCAAAACGGCTAGTACATGCCAAGTTATTGCTGTCACTTTTATATTTATAATCCATTGGAATCCGTATCTGAAGTTGGGATTATTTTTGGCAATTGATAGCTTCTTAACTTTTTATAGTTGTCAAAGAAATATTTTTATATAAATAAAATAAATAATAATGATTTAATATTCTTCTGGTCTTTTTATAAATTTACCGGTAGGTTGAGAGATAATGTTATTATCTTCCATTATTATTTTTCCACCAACTATTGTAGTTGTAGGCCATCCTTTTAATTTCAAACCTTCAAAAGGTGTAAAGTCCTGTGCCGAGTGCAATTCTGATGCCTTTACAGTTTTTTCCTTTTTTAAATCTATAATGGTTAAATCAGCATCCTTACCCAGTGCTATTGATCCTTTACTATTCAACATGCCATGATATTTAGCCTGATTATATGTAATTAAAGGCAATAAAATATCTAGTGGTATTCCTCTTTTAAAATATCCGCCATCAATAACTGATGGTAAAAGTAATTCCGTCGCTCCATATCCATTTTCAGCGTTCCATAAGTCCTTTCCTTTCATGTCAGATGTTAAAGCTGCATGATCGGATGAAATAGTATTAACTTCTCCCTTAATTATTGAGTTCCATAAGTATTCTACGTCTGTATTCTGTCTGATTGGAGGATTCACCTTCCCTTTTAGACCGAGCCCCATTGAATTATCTAGTGTAATATGGGATGCAGTCACCTCAACCATTATATCTAGATTTGGGTGCATTAATCTGTTCTCCTCTATTGCTTTCATAGCCTTCTCGCTACTAACATGCAATAGATTAATTGGGCATTTTAACAATGAGGCCATTGAAAGAGCCTCATATATCGCTACATATTCTGATTCTGGTGGTCTAGCTTCGCTATAAGCTTGCATTTCATTTACTTTTTGTTCACTGAACTCTTTCTTTGCAATATCGATAAAATCTTTTATTATCTCTGCTTCTTCTGCGTGGATGCTCAACCTTATGTTTCTATTACCCTGTGATGCTATTTTCTTCATTAAATTCCAAAGATATCCAAGATCATATCTATCGTCAGAAAGAAGATATTCCTTTTCTACTGAAGTATTAACACTCTGGCTTTTTAAATTTAAACCTTTATAAAACATATAAAATTTAAATGTTGAAACTCCACTATCGATTAGGTACTGAATTTCATCCAGTTGTTTTTTCGTGTTTGGTCCTATATTAAAGCCATAATCAGTATAGAAAGAACCCTTGGATTTTTCAAATAATTCTGGAAGTATATCTGTATAACTTCCTGTTTTATTTAAGTAATTTTTACCTGTTCTAAAATAACTTAACAGAGTTGTAACTCCACCAGCAACGGCACTCTTAGACTCTGTTTTAGCATCATTTTGAAAATCTCTATATATACCAATATGTGCGTGGGAATCAATAACACCAGGTATAACTAAATTATTGTTAACATCTATAGTATGTGAAGCCTTGCCTTGAAATGATTTTGATATTGATTTTATTTTCCCATCTTCTATTAAAATATCAGCATCTACTAATCCCTGACCATACAAATAACATTTGCCATTCTTTAAAAGTATATCTTCCATACGATTTACATAATGAACTAATATAAAACTTTTGTTACTAAGATGACTGTACTTTTATTCCTAGTTTTCAATCTATTATAAAAAATTATTTTAAAATTTTGGTGCTATATTTATTATGGCCACATCCATACTGGCTACAAGGGCATATACACTAATAAATCCTACTGAGCTTGTCAGTTTTCCACTCACTGTCATGAGATTATAGAAATAAGCCGATATGATAGTGTTATACACAAATCCATGTACATCAGGTGCCACGAACCATATATTGTTTGGAACCGGTAGCCACATATATGCATACTGGTTGTATGTAAGGTTCTGTACGTTATACATCGCTTTTTCCTGCACAGTAACATTTTCAAAATCCAGATTGATAAATATTCCCTGTAGTGTCGCATTATCTACCCATGCGTCGTTACCCCCAAATGCTCCTCCATCTGAGGCATCATAAACCGACATTAATTGCTGTCCTATTGGATCGGGGTAATCTGGAAGCCATGCCAAATCGGTAAATTGTGGTGTAACAGTCGCATTAGGCCATGTATTTGCATTTGACTCAGTTACGGCAGTGTTGTAAACGTTAGACCCATATCAGAGAATGAATCTACTGCAATTGTGAGCTCAGATGTGTTCATATAATTGAGATTCTGTCAAAATATTCAGAATTTATGTAACTTATCATGGGTATATTTTGAAATCTATAATCTTATATTTATTGAAATTATAAACTTCCATGGCAAACTGTGTTGCATATAATATAAGGCATAGCCTCAGGTCTACAACCATGTGCGTTCCACTTGGGAAATTAAACGAAAGCCTTGAAGA
>JAKAAK010000013.1 GCA_021797025.1 Thermoplasmata archaeon | reverse complement strand
AAAAAACACCGTTGAAATTATTTCTGTCACTGCAATTGTAAATTTATACCAGGTGTTAGTATAGAATTCCTGGGTGTTATGGCAATTCTATATAATTTACTGTCAGGTTTGCTGGGTTCGCCTATAGGAAAATATGCAGACAGAATAAATAGAGATAGTTTATTGATCTTCACCGGCATAATAATAGAGGCAGTATCTGTTTTATTTTTTGGTCTGGCATTTTTATTAATAAAAGAGATAAATTTTATAATCCTAATAGCTGCGGTATTACTGGGTATAGGACAGGCGTTTTACCACCCCATTGGGGCCTCTATTTTATCATTTACATACGGCAGGGATAAATCTCCATATGCCATGGGCATTAATGGGTCATTTGGTAGTTCTGGTAGGGCTTTACTGCCATCTATAATTGTTTATGCCATAGTATTTTTTGGTAATTTTAATGGTTTATTAATCATATTTATTTATACAGCCATATCGGCATTCATAATCTTATCTGGTTTAAGTTTCTTCAGAAGGCCAGATGTAAAAGGAAAAACATTGAATAAAGAAAAATTAAAAGAAGAGAATAAGGAAAGGAATTTAAATTATAACAAATATAAAAAATTCCTGTATATATTGACAGCCATTGTTTTCATCAGATCTATATTTCTACTGGGTACAGTAACATTTATTCCAGATTATTTTGATAGCATATTTCATTCAAAGATAATAATGGGTGATGTTGTAACAATAAGTTTCATAGGTGCCATTTTCGGGCAACCCTATTTTGGATCGCTGGTAAGAAAATATGGTGGTAAATTTACAATTGCAGTGACAGAAATAATTTCAACGGTGTTTTTTGGTGTACTGTTGCTGACTGATAATGTAATCCTTGTTACAGTTATATATTTAATATATGTCCTTGCTGCATTCAGTGGTTTCCCAGTTCTATTAGGGTATGTTGCACAGGCGGTCCCCTCAGAATTCTCAACGCAGTCAAATGCACTGGTATGGAGTTTTGGCAATATAGTTGGTGGTTCTGTTGGAATAGCGCTGGTTACAGGATTATTATACATTAATATATCATTATACGAATCGTTTATTTTTATGCTTATATTTGCTATTGTATCTGTTATAATGTTGCCATTACTACCAGATAAAAATAGGAATTAATTTATAAATTTTATTATATGTGAAGCGAGGGTACTTGAACGTTCCGCCTCAAGCAGGTGAACTAATCCAGAAAGTGTAGGAATAGAAGGGGCTATTGTTTCACAGCCTGGAGGTTAAATATTATTACATCATTTTTGATACATTCATTACAGTTACAGGCATTATTCAACCATTTATTTCTGAATGCCATGTGAGAGAAAGCATGGATAATAAATTTAAGGGGTTATTTAATCAGTTTTTTTGTGGCATTCATAAAGGTTTTCACATCTGAAAGATCGCTTGCCTGCGAAAATACTTCTTCAACATTATACGAAACATACGCATGCACCAGCTGATTGCGCATATTACGCCGGGCCACTATTTTGCCCACTACACTTTTTCCAAGAACATTATCCAGGGCATGAAGAAGGGATTGTTCTTCTGTTATAAATTTTAATTCCAGTCCTTTGTAAATCTCTTCTGATATATCCAGCTCCACTTCACTTATTAACTGAAGCAACCGTTCTGATATTCTCTGTACACCTATGTTCTCCTTATATTCTTCCAGCGTGATGCCCATACTGCCTTCCAATTCTATTAAATAATCATCAAGCAATGCCAGAAGATTTAACACGCGTTCCCTGTCTATCATTCTACTGCCTTCTCCAAAATTCTTTTAAGCCTGGGACCAAAATCTGCTAACTCTTCTATTAATTTAAAATTATAATCATAAAGCCCGGGTTTATCTGAACAGTAAATTATTCTACCCTCCGATAATACCCTTTTTCTTATATTTATAGAAAGCCTGTTCAGGATAGACACATCAAACAATCCTTTTACATCAGTATACTGTACAAGAAATTCAGGGGAACTTACATTATCCTTATTCAGCAATATGGCAATATCTATATCGTTGTAATTATTTTCCCCACGGGCGTAACTGCCAAAAATTATAACTGCCAGAACATTGCTGTCTTTTCTGGCATTTTCAGTTATTTGCTTTAAAAATAAGCTTATGTATATCTCCTTTTCTAACCACTGGCTTATTGCTACATTTGCAGCCTCGCTCAATGATCCACGACCATAGCCAAAGCGTTCCATTGACATTTTTCTAAATTTTTCTATTAATGCATCAGGAAGATATACCCTTATATTTCCCATAATAATTGAAGTGCTTAAAGGTATTAATACTTTTGATACCAAAATTTATAATACATGGTATTTCAATATTGAATTTAAAAATTTTATCGAATTCTATATGTAGTTTTTTATCATTAAAATAATATTAAAATAATAAATATATAACTGTTAATAAATTTATTTTATATTTTTAGCCTATTATGGTCATATTCCCATTCATCATAAATTTTGACGATGACGTAAGAATGCCGCCTTCATGGATATCCAGTATAATTGACGTTGTTGCATGTGCCGATACGGTTATTGTATGTACTACAAGTGCGAATGGTGCTGATAGCGTTAATGTGGTGTTGCTTGTTATACCCAGTGCAGATATATCAACAGATATCTTTTTTATGTATATTTTTACCATGTTATACGTTCCTGCATGAACACTTAAGTTGGATAAAAATGAGGCATTTGATGATGTCAGGTCAAGCACATTCACTGTTTTATCATGCAATGAATAATTTGTCCATCCTGTTGAGTTTGAGGCACCCTTCTTATGCAGTGCAATTGCGGAAAACGTAATATACATACCTCCATGCACACTTCCATGTGATGCATCTGGAGAATTTGTTGCATTGGATACCATGATATCATCTGTGTTTACTTTTAATTTTCCTGTTGTTTCATAATGATATCCATAGTAACCTATTCCGGCTATTATAACTATTACCATTATAGCAGCTATTATCTTTCCTCCTTTCATAGAAACTAATATAAATCATAGTATATAAATATAATCGAAATTGGATTGATATGATATATAGTGTGTGACATAATATAGTATCCTTATTGACTTACAAATTTATTTATCCAGTTTTCACAGAATGTCTTCTTTTTTGACAGCTCAATGAAATTCGATTTAACGATCTCAATCATCATGTCCTGATCCTTCACAAAGGTCCTTGAAATCACCCTTTTTATGGATTTCCAGATCAGTTCAATAGGATTCAGCTGTGGTGAGTAAGGAGGCAGGAATATGAGTTCAATATCCAGAAACTCTGCAGTGATTGCCACATCTTCTGTTCTGTGTGCAGAGAAATTGTCCAGTACCATGACGATGTGTGTGAATGGATTACTGAACCTTATTTCATGGAGGAGAGCTATAACACTTTTCTGTTTTGAATTTGGGTACATATTCACAACGCCATGTCCATTGTAGGAATAGAACCCAAAAGTGTTTGCCCTGAACTTTGTTGTGTTCTTTATTATTACAGGCTTATGGAATGACCACATCCTCACTGTATTAGAGGAAGTCTGTGGTGCAGCCTCATCAAAGAATCCTATGATTGTATTATCTGGATTTATCAAACCGAGTTTTTTTTAGTTTTTCATCAGCATCATCTGGTTTCCTGTAATCTACCTGGTATGGCTTTGCATGTTTCATATTGAATCCTTTGAGTATCCTTCTTACCTGCCTCTCCGAATATTCTACCCCAAACCTTGTTCTTATGAGATCAACAACATCCCTGAGATACCAGAGATCCTTTGACTCAAGTATTGCCTTGAGTTCCTTTTTCTGCTCCTTAGAGAGCTTTGAGGGCTTTCCCCCTGCAAATCTTGGAACAAGGCCATCAAAACCCGACTCATTCCATCTTTCAAGCCACTGATATCCAACCCTTTTCACCACGCCAACATCTCTTGAAGCCTCTATGACACTCCTCCCTCCATAGAGGAGTTTTATGAATATAAGTCGGGGTATGATCCTTGCCCTAATCTTCTCCTCCTTAATTTTTCTGTTTATCTCAGACTCGCTGGCCTTCCTCTCAACAATTAATGAGCTATGCTTTCCCATAAAAATAATATGGAGTTAAAGGATAAATAGTTATGTCTAAAACTATAAATCACTAACAGGGTCATCCGGTACACTATACAGAACAATTTTATCCGGATATAGGACTATAAAAAATCTTTTGCTAAACCTTTCCCTTATTTTTCCTGGAATGTAAATTTTTCCATTTTTATTAGGTGATTTACCATAATTAGCAATTATTTACCTGAACATAAATATTTTGTACTGTCTCTGATTTTCTTCCGTTATTTTATCTATTTTTATAAAAATCATAATACTTATTTATTATTCCTTGTGTGCAGGGGTTATATTCCTCACATCCAGTAGGAAATTTGGGGATTTCAACTGGCGTTGACACTATCTCCGAATCCATCATTATTAAGCGCAGCAAAAATAAACACATTCGAATCTAAGTATATCATAATTCAGTCCGTTTAGATATTTCAGCCTCATATTCGCGAGGTAATATTTTCCTGATAGATTTTCCTTTCCTGGCTATAACCCTGAACGTGCTTACTGAGTCTGTTTCTAATCTTTCCAGTATTATTTTATTTTTTTCTATCCTGAAAACTACTTTTGAGCCAGGCAGAATTTTAAAAGCCTTTCTTAATGGGCTTGGTATTACTACCTGTCCCTTTGGTCCAACAGTCATTTTTTCTTCTAACATGTATAACCCACAATTATACAAATGTATAACGTGTATTTATACTCTAAGCACGGATCTATGGCAGAGATTAACAGCTAGAAATTTCATACAGTTTTCTCTTCCCAGTCCCTACTATCTGATAGAAAGATTTGTATGTGTTTCTTCAGTGTAAATCATCCTATGATACCGTTGGAATATAACCCCTGGGCAAACCCGGTTCACTGTCAAAATGTAGAAAGTCTTGTCTCTGTGTTGTTTCTTATCGGCAGAACAACGTTTCTATCCGGGTATTCTGAAAGCAATAAGGTTTTTATCCGGTTTTCCATTAAAGTAGTATTATGGGTCACAGGAATAAGAATTTAAAGAATGTCAGGGATCAGTTGTCTGAAATAGATTCCAGGATGAAAACCTCCCTTGGCACGAATGTGGAATTGAGGAATAATATGTACAGGCAGCAAATATTACTTGAAAAAAAATTCATGAGGCAGATATGGGAGGTGGGCATGGAACTTATGCAGGAACTTGAAGTTAAGGACATAATGAAGATTATCACTAACGGTATGATGCTATCCCACAAAGAGATTGACACAGTAAAACAGTGGCTTCTTGATGGGGAAGGAAGCTTCATATCCGGAGTCTTCCCATGCATCATTGCACTCAAAAACGGGGAGGCAGATGAAAATCTTCACAAACCATTCGTTACCTCTATCGATGAAGAGAAGGAATTTGCCAGAATCCTCAAAGGTTTAAACGGGAAAGCCAGGATGTGGACTATATGCCAGCTTTATGACCTGGAAGATTATGAAACAAGGGAACTTGGAAGCATCCTGTACGGTGAAGTCCAGGCAATTATTGACACCGCGAAGGCCAGTGCCTGGCCGGATGTTAGCCAGTTCCTGCTGTACTCAAGCCATGGCAAGATCTATGACATAACCCCTCCCATATATAGGAAAAATAGCATCGGTTCGAATTTAACCGGGAAAAATGTGGTACACGTTTATTCTATGGGCATTCCCATCTCGATCTTTGGAAAGAGAAGATTAGTTCTGAACGCCCGTGAATACCTGGACAGTATTGATCAGGAGACCCTCACCTCTATGAGCAGATTTCTTTCGCACAAACTCTCCATGAATGTTGTTGTGGGTGATCCAGTACTTGATGAATTTCTTTCTGATTTTCTCATTAAACTTGACAATTCATTTACAGGCACGCAGGATGAACCTGAGTGGGTGGAGCACATTTCCAGCAGGAACGTTCCAGGTGGCAGGAATATTATCATCCCACCTTCCGGGAATGTCAGGGAGTCCGTTATGAATTTCTTTTACCTTGCAAGCATGAAATGTTCGAGATGCGGCACAATACATAGTAGCGATGCAGAGGCAACAGGAATAAGGGATGAAGAGGAGTGGGATCGTGACATGGATATCTATCTTGACTTTCTGGTTAGTAGAAAAGACGCCACTCTAAAGGTGCTTGCCACGGATGATGAAATAAACAGGAACTGGTTAGAAGCGTCAGACGGTCTGAGACGTATTCTTCTGGGGGATTTTGATATCTGAACATTTCAGGATAGATTCTTTCGCAATTTTATTGCCTTACTTTTGCCCATAACCTGTTCAGCAGGAAAAGAACCGACTCCATTCATCCAAATCTCTCACGCATCAATTATGCTGGAGTCAGCCAACCCATTTTGATGCTTCCATCCATAAGAATCCTATTAATCTCTGAATTTATAATGAACCAATGTTGTGTATGCCTGCCATTCCAGTGGCTATTTACTATTAATGCAAATCCATAAATATAAAACATTGTTAACATATTATGGATTATCATACATTCCCTGCGGTTATGGCTATGGCGATCATTAAGCGTTATTTCTTTTGCAAGAAAATTGATAGAGGTTCATAATTTTCCTGATTCTTTTTGAAGAAGTAGTGTAATGAGGCCTACATAACACGTAAATTTGAATTAGAAATCCCATGAATTTGCTGGTCCGCAGTGCATATAGGCGTCAAATTTCCAACGCCAAATGATCGCCATAGGGTTATGGATAACAATTTTATAACAGTAGATTTTAAAAGAGAAAGTTTTCAGTGGTTATATGGTGAATCCGATGTTGAAATAGGAATAACTAAAGATAATAAATTATCATATATCTCCATAGAAATCAAAAGCGGGATTATAGATAAGGAATTAAAAATTTTGAAAAAGGCAATAGGAAATGAAAGAACTAAATTTAACTATTGAAATAACGCAATCAGGTGTATTAACAACACCGGAAATTGAATTTTAAATTTATGCATTCAGTGAATAAAGCTTCTTTCTCATGTCTGTTATATCCTTTGTTTCCCTGATGAATCCCTGGGTTATGAGTGTAGAAAGGGAATTCTGTGTTGTTCGCCTGTTAAGTCCTGTTAGGTTCATTATCCTCTCCTGGTCTATTGCACCGTATGCACTGATTATGAAAAATACAAATCTCGGTGATGGACCACCCTTTATATCCAGCTGCCTGGGATGAACCCCGAATGTATCTCCCCTGATGCTCTGTCTCTGCGTTTCAAGGGCAGCAACACTTGAAATGGATACATTTCCTAAATTTATCTCCCTGCCAAGCCTTATTATTAATTCTGTCTGCTGCACCTCCTGTGGGGCCTCAAACATTATCTTTTTCATTCCGAATTCAGAGACTATGGCATCCACCCAGTCCCATTTTATTTTTCCAGATTCGTCATAAATTTCTACTCCTCTGCCAAGTTCTCTTCCCTCAACTATTACCATATCGGGGTCAAGGTCCATTGCAATCCTTATTTTTTCCAGGGTGGCGTTAAGTGTTAACTGATTCCTTAAATCCTTTTTACCCACTTCCATATGCAGCCTCATACCCAGTGATCTGGCAAGTTCTGCCATGGATTTCTTCTCCTTCCATGGTATTTCAATTATCCCCTCACTGATCTCTAATGTACTGAAGCCATGCTGGTGAAGGGCTATGAGGCATTTCTCCTGCTTCCGTTTTGTTATGCAGTATTCCAGAAGTGTTCCACCGTTAGATACACTTACACCAAGGTTATTCCATGCATTCACCCATTTATCCAGGAATTCTGTATCCAGTATAAACGGTATCCCCCATCCTATCTTTGCCACATCTATATACTGGGAAATGGAACTGGCAAATGTCTGTGGATTGCCTGAAATTCTATCCAGAACCATAGTCTGTCCATCATTATGTGGTTTTGGCCTCGATGCATCTATTATATCATTCAGAAAAAGTGCCATATGTATGCATATACAATTCATATATGAATTTTTCCCCATATAAAGTTTATGAATATATGCAAAATTTTCATATTTCTTTCACTACTTATGTATATGATTTACGTTAAATATCTATTTAAGATTTGACAGTATGGTAGATAGCGATATTTTTCAGCCTCATGGGATGGTAGCTACAGCAAATGAAACACTAAAGCATGCAGTGGATACATTTGGAAAGGATTTAGTTTTTTCATGCAGTTTTGGTGCGGAGGATATGGTTATACTCCACATGCTTTCTGGTTTAAGGGAAATGAAGTTAGATATTCCTGATATTATCACTCTTGATACAGGAAGGCTATTCGAAGAAACATATGAAGTAATGGATAGGGCAATCCAGGAATATAAACTAAACATTAAATTTTTATATCCTGATCAGGCAAAACTTAATGCAATCACGGGAGAATATGGGCCAAATCTTTTCTACAGGTCGGTTGAACTGAGAAAAAAGTGCTGCGAAATAAGAAAGGTAATTCCACTGAACGATGAATTAAAAAAAAGGAGGGCATGGATCACAGGCCTTAGAAGGGATCAGTCCACGGATAGATCCAGAATAGAAGAAATTATGGAAGACCCTGACAGGGACTGGATCATCAAGATTAATCCACTTGCTGACTGGACCTCGGAGGATGTGTGGAGTTATATAAGGGATAATAAAATTCCATATAATTCCCTGCATGATAAGGGTTTTCCGAGTATAGGATGCCTGCCATGCACAAGGGCAATTTTACCCGGAGAGGATTCCAGATCAGGAAGATGGTGGTGGGAAACGGGTAAAAAAGAATGCGGAATACATGGTGGTATTACTGGTGAATTAAAGTATAACAGGGGGGTGAAATAATTACAATTCCAGATCCACATGGTGGACACCTTGTTTCAGTACCTGAAATATCACATAGCATAATTTCAGAGTTTTCCAGTTCACAATTCATAGACGTTCCAGAGAATATCAGGATAATTTCAAGGCTCATCTCAAGTGGGGTTTACAGTCCATTGAAGGGATTTAATTCAGATCAGGAAATAGAAACAATACTTAAGGAACAGAGACTTCCTGATGGAACTATATGGCCACTGCCAGCACTTCTTCCAGTGAGTGATAAGGACTATGCCTCCCTGAGAGATAATGATGATACTGTTCTAAGGGATGCCTCCGGACCATTTGCAGTACTTAAGGTAGATAATAAGTTCACAATAGATCCTATCTCTGTAGGGCGTAAAATATTTCAGACAGACGATATTTCACATCCGGGATTTGAAAAATTTCTGAGAAATGGAAATCATTACGTTTCAGGAGAGATTACGGGTGTACTTCCATATAGCCTTCCATTTAATGAGAGAACAGCGTTTCCTGCTGATACAAGGGCTCATTTCAAAAGGGCAGGGTGGAAAACTGTGGCTGCCTTCCAGACAAGAAATATACCCCACAGGGGACATGAATTTTTGCATATGAAGGCACTGAGTGAAACAGATGGTTTATTTATAAATCCCGTAATAGGAAAAAAGAAGTGTGGAGATTTCAATGATGATGTGATAATCAAATCTTACGATATGCTTACAGGTCTGTATTATCCAGAGAACAGGGTATTTGTGTCTCCACTGAATTACGAAATGCAGTATGCGGGGCCAAGGGAAGCCCTGCAACATGCAATTATGAGGAAAAATTTTGGAGCCACACATTTTATCATTGGTAGAGACCATGCAGGAGTCGGAAACTACTATGGACCATTCGATGCCCAGAAAAACTGCGAATCATTTGATGACCTCGGTATTGAAATATTAAAGTTCAATGCGGTGAGTTACTGTAAGATGTGCAGTGCTGTAACTTTTTCTGGAACATGCGGTCATGATTCCACATATAAGATTGAATTCAGTGGAACGGATGTAAGGAAAATGATATCCAGTGGTGCACCGGAGAATCACATAATGGTCCGTAAAGAAGTTTTCAATGCTGTAAAGTCATTTCCTAAACCCTTCCAGGATTAAAGGGAAAAATATTATGAAAAACCATTTACTGTGCCAGGGATATAGCTATTTCATTCACTCAGTAAAACAGAGCAACAGTTTTGCAAAAACCTGGGTAAAAAGTAAAAGATTTATGCTATAACTCTTGGTCTGCTTGATGCCGGATGAAAACAAATGATTATGTATTTCCACCTATTATAAATATTAGAGAATTTTCTGATATGATGACAGCCGGAATTAAGAATAGTGCAAGAAAGCATTTTTTGCGTACATTTTAGGAATTAATAATACCGCCAGGGACAAGGATAGAGTATTTCAAACATATCTTGCTTTATCACTGAATGTAGTCAGAGCACTATTTACAGGGCAGCCCATGGAGTAGGATGTGATATCCCTGGAGTTAATAATAGGCAACCATAAGGTGCAGTTCATAGGTGATGACTCTGTTTACAGTATTATTATCTATCTTTGTATCATTACCTTTCCCTGTGTATTACTTCATTAAGTTTAAAAATACCCGGAAACTTTCATTTTGCTTTAACCTTTCATAATTCAGACTGTTCAAATAAGAGGGTAATTTATCCTTTGTGTATGTATTGCCTTTATTCTTTTCATAATCTTTCAATGCCTTGGTCGGACGTCTTTTACTATTATATTTAATCCCAATGGAATCACATATCCATTCCTCTATTTCAAATTTTATTGGAATATGGACAATATCTATTCTACAGTCCCCCAGAATACTGTTTATTTTATTTGTTATTTCATCACAATTTCCATCGCAATCATATTCTATTACAATTTTATCGCATTGCTTTTTATTAGTTACTATTGTAGATACAATGCGTCTCAATTTTATGTTGAGTGTTAATTGGCCCTTAAAATCCAGACTATTTTTTTTATTAATTAAACCTCTACTTTTTAAATCCTTTGCAATATTTTTAAAAAATTCTCTGCCGAATGAATCCTCATAAATAAGGCAAATTTTAACTATTTATATCACCATAAAGCAGGGATTCGCTCGGAGTTATTCCTTCTTTAATCAAATTGTTTAATTTTTCTCTGGGATTTTTTATATGTTTTACCTCTGTCTGTTTATCACGCATTTTTACTAGTAATAAATATTTGAGGTCAACAAGGTCAACTACTATAGGAGAATGTGTACTGATGATAGTTTTTATTCCCCTTGCCTTTATGGTATCAAGAATATATTCTATCATTTTTTCGTGAAGGGAGTTCTCCAGTTCATCTATAAGAAGAATTTCTGGATTCTGTTCTATTACTGTCAGTATCATAACCAGTTTATAGAAACCATTAGGTATGCCTGGAGGATAAAAATAATTATTTCCGGATTTCACAAGCATGGTAATGGTACCATCTGGTATTGCTTCAAAATTTAATTCCCATTCAGGGAAAAACGTTTTTATTCCGTTCTCCACAAGGTAGGGCAATGATCTATTCTGCAGAAAATATTGATATAACATTTTTACTATGCCATTGCCATCCTCGGCAACTTGGCTCATATCGTTAACTGATACACGATTTTTAATGGCTTTATAATCTATTGACCCTATAGCGGCTATTTTATTAAAAATATCATTAGTAATACCACCAAAAAATGCAAAATTTGCTAAACTATGATAGAAATTATTACTGTGTGGGACCCCGAAATTTTTGATCAGCGGTGAAATTATAACTATGCTATTTTTACTGTTAAAACCATTTTGGAAGCCTATTAAATTTTTATTCTGGCTTAATGTTAAAACGACAATATCTAAAGCTTGGATGGAAAACGATGAACCAGTTAAGCCCAATGACATGATACTCTGGTTGCTGCTTATATCATTTATATATTGCTTCTGCACTAGTTTATCCTGTATTTCTGCTTTATTTATATACTGATAATTAGCATCGTTATTATCACGATTCATTTTTGAAATTTTATTTATAGCCTTATCCAGATGTTTTATTTCGGCTATTGAACCCTTTCTAACTATATCTACATAATCATCAATTATAACATGTTCAAATACGAAATTGGGGAGCCCATTATTATCCAGTATTTCATATTCATAATACAGGTTACGTCCATCAACTACAATCTCGAAAGAAAATGATATAGGTTCTTCAATATTATGATTATAAACCAAATTTGCATAACCCCACCATTTAGTAAAAGGATATTTCATAGGTTCTAATTTAAATAGGCTTTTATTAAAATTTATAGCTTCAATTATATTTGTTTTTCCGGATCCGTTTTTTCCGACCATCACTGTTAAATCATTAATGGTTAAAGTAATATCCTTTATACTCTTAAAATTTTTAACTGTGATCTTCTTTATTTTTATATCCATATAAAAACAAATCTTAATTTAATATTTAAATATTCTTACTTAAATCCAATAAGGTATTCAGAATTTGGATTCAGAATTTGGATTCATAATTTTTAATGTTTATGCATAATAATAAGCATCGTATATAATCTTATAAGCAATTCAAAAGATATGGATTAGACATAGAAAAAAAATGTACATGATCAATATTTATAACAGGTAATAGCATAACTTATAACTTAATTATGAGTAGATACTAATATTTTATATATAATAATTAAATTAAGTAGCAATGATACGCTATAAAACAATGGATGACATACCCAGTACACCATTTTTGAGAAAGGTAACAGTTCTATCCTCAATGGGGATTATGATGGATGGCTACACATTAACGGTGTTCTCATATGCACTGTTATATCTTATTAATGTAATGTCCTTAAAAAGTTATGAAATATCCATTATGGGCATCTCATCCATAAGCGGTGTCCTTATTGGCAGCTTTATTGCAGGAATAGTATCGGATAGGTATGGCAGGCGTTACATATACATATATGACCTGTTCTTAGTCTCAATATTTATATTTTTAACAGGATTCTCAACGAATTATATAAATTTCTCAATACTGGAATTCATTGCCGGAATAGGCATCGGTGCAGATTATCCCGTGAGTTCCTCTATACAGGCTGAATTTTCCCCAAAGAAATCACGTGGCAAATACTTATTCTTTAACATTTTTGCCTTTTCAATAGGCTCACTGATATTTTTATTCGTATCGGTGCCATTAGTCCTCTATACCGGTGCTAATGCATGGAGATACATGTATATGATCGGTGCAGTTTTTCCCTTACTTGTTTTACTTTCAAGAAGGGATCTGCCGGAAAGCCCATACTGGATCGAACATAGATATGGAAGGGAAGCCGCTGAAAGGGAAAAGAGCAGAATGGAGAAATTAACAGGTTATGAAATTGAGAACATACCGGCAATAGATGGGGGCAAAACAAGGTTACGTGAAATATTTAAGGGAAAATACGGCGTTTATATCATATTTTTATCGGTGGCATGGTTTTCATACGATATAGTGAGTTATGGAATCTGGACATATTCACCATTAATATTCTCAACGGAGATCACATCATACCATGCAGATTTATATATACTGTTTACCGGTATGGCTGAATCAATTCCCGTTGTTATAGGTTTCTTGATAGCGATATATTATGTTGAAAAAATTGGAAGACGGTTATTATTAATTCTGGGTTTTCTTGGTTCATTTGCTGTACTGCTTATCTTCTTTTTTATCAATGTCTATATGTTCGTAGGTTTGCTGATGACATTCAGTGCCTTCGGTATGGTTCATCTATTCCATAACGTTGGCCCAAGTCCAGTAACATATACGTATCCTGTTGAGATATTCCCGACAAGAATAAGGGCTACGGCAATGGGATTTGCCACATCTGTTTCAAGGTTAGGGTCAATACTTGCGGTATTTTCATTTCCGATTGTCGATGCATTATACGGTTTAAAAACAATAGTAATTTATTTTGCAGCATTTGAATTAATTGGATTGATATTAACATTAAAATATGCACCTGAAACAAAAAATAAATCACTGACTTAAAAATTTATAAAAATGGTGCTAATAGAATAGGCAGTATTACCGTTGCATCACCATATATATTTACAAATTTTGCATCATCCCTTACCTTCTTCCACGATATTGCCTCCTCAAGTTTTGCACCGGATAATGACCCATCGTATTCCTGTGCGGTTGTTACATAGACAGCCTCATTAAGCCCATCCCTGAACTGATTCCACCATATTGTATGGTGTTTCGATATGCCACCGCCTATCATCAGGGCACCTGTTCTTTTAGCATCAAATACTATATCCGATAACTTATGCTCATCCTCAAGCAAATTAATCTTAAAATCATGGTTCATTTCATAAAATGACCATAACTGGGAACCGAAGGAACCATCGGTCATTCCGGGAACAAAGATTGGTATGTTATTTTTAGCAGCATTGTAAAGAATTGAGTTCTCATTGTTTATTTTCAATCCCACCTCCCTGATTAATTCATTAGGTGCCCATTCCTTTTTTATTTTATATAAATCCTCAAGCATTGGCATTACCCTATCCTCTATGATAACACCATAGCTTTCATCGGGAACAAACACATTGCCCAATCTGTTGATGTTTAAATCCCTTAATTTTACATCGCTGAAATTAAACGTTCCTGAATAATAATCCCTGTATGTTCTGGCTATATCGTGGTCCAGTGTGCCGTTTGTTGTTATTATGACATCAACTAATTTCTTCTTTACGAGCTGATTTATCAAACCCCTTGTACCGGTGGATATAATATCTGCAGGAAAAGATAAAAACGTTGTCTCATCACTATTGAACTCTTCCTTTAATATCTGATACCCCTCATATATCTTTTTTGATGTGAATCCACCACCAGAACCGAACATTTTCATTAAATCATTTAACGTTGTATTTTTATTTACGTATGTATCCTTCACAGGATTAGTTAATAAATCATCTCTCTCTATATCATCAGACATAATCCATAATATCAAAAATATATAAAAATTGTTTTATTAGGACACTGGAAAAATATGGATCGGATTGTTATATATTTCCAGATGCTAATATGGTAATAGAAAATATAACAATAAGGTGTGAAAAACATTTTTACAATCCAAAACATTTAAAAACGTGCATTAAATTTAAAATTATAGGGATGTTAATTTATGCCAATGGTAATACTGGAAAACTCCGTAACTGTTCAGCTTCCACCGGGATACAGAATTATTAGAAAGGATGATATACACAAAAAATTTACCTCGGAAGATAAAACCATGCGTGATTATAAACTATCATATTTTTATGAATGGAATATGGAAAGTAACAGTACAGTAATTGTTAGGGAATCTCCGGATAGGATGATCGATGGTGTTATCATGTTCAGATTTGTGCCCGGTATAAATAACCCGGAAAAGATTGTTATAGAAATGCTGGCAAGAAACTTCAGTATGGGCAGGAGTAGTGCAGGTGTTGGTTCAGATCTGTTAGGGGTTGTTGAAAACAATATTGCAAGACCAATGCACATTGGAAGGATTGAGATAGAGGCTGTCAAAGACCTTGAGGATTATTATGAATCCCTTGGGTACCATCCTGAGGGTCGTGAACATTTTGATTCATCCTGGAAAAAGATAGTAAATATGGTTAAAACGTTTAATTAAATTCTCAACTTCCAGTTTTTTATGTAATATGGTTGAATTCATAGACTGGGTTAGAAAATACAGGATATCCACACTCTTAAAGATATATGTCTATTGAGGTTGGAGAGGATTAATATTGTATGTAAGTCTCATGGATATACAACCATTGCCCATAAAATCTGTACACTACATGTACGAAAAATAGACCGCCTATATATCCACAGAAATCAAAAAAATAGCTTATCTGTTGAAATTACAGGAAGCAGAAAGAATATGATCCACTAGGGAGATAATGTATCAAGTAAAATTAATAGCACGTGGATATGAAATATTTATCTTAATTGAAAATATGGAGGTGGAGAAAGATAGATTGAAAACCTATTTTTTCTTCTTACTCTTACTTAGCTCCTTTTCAGCTTTGTAAGCTTTATAAACTCCTCTTGCTGCGCCATAACCCGGTAGAAAAGATGCGGGAATACGTGCAATAGAATTATTCCTTTCCTTTACCTTCCTTCTTTGCCACGCTTTTTTTCCAGCTGCCACTCTTTTAGTAGTTGTTTATAATTAACATACTTCTTTATACTATATGGCAATATTAGTTTGTGGCTGAAATAAAAGGAGAGGAAAATATGATCCGGAGTATCAGGGAAAAGTATCTCAGAATATCCAGTACATTTAATGAGCTTTCCCGAAGGTTGTGGGCTGGAAACGAAAGCATTTCGATCGGTTATGGCGGTATAGCAGTGGTATCTAAAGCCACTGGCATCTCTAAGAAAACTATAAAGAAAGCCATGAGAGAGATTCAGAGTATAAGCTATCCCACAGATCGCATAAGAAGAGATGGCGGTGGCAGGAAAGATATAACAGTAAATAAACCAGGTGTAAAAGAGAAACTAATGGAACTTGTGGAACCATCCATACAGGGAGATCCACAGTCACCAATGCTCTGGATAAGCAGGAGTCTCAGAAACCTGTCTGAGGCGATGGAGAAGAACGGCTCCAGGATAGGTTATGTTACAGTTGGCAATCTTCTACATGATATGAAATACAATTTGAAGGGAAACAGGAAGACTAGGGAGGGAAAGAGCAATCCTGATCGCAATGAACAGTTCCAGCACATAAACGATACGGCAATAAGATTCATGGAGAATAACAATCCTGTCATTTCTGTGGATACGAAAAAGAAGGAGATTATAGGGAATTTTAAGAATAACGGAAAGGAATGGAAGCCTCCAGGTGAGGTTGATGAGGTCAATGTTTACGATTTCCTCACAGATGCAGAAGGCAAAGCCATACCCTATGGTATCTATGATATCAAGGCCAATGAAGGATGGGTAAACATAGGTATCGATCATGATACCTCTGAATTTGCAGTAGAATCAATAAGGAGATGGTGGAACCTCATGGGAAAGAAAAGATATCCGGATGCAAAGAACCTGATGATAGCAGCAGATGGTGGTGGATCGAATGGATCCAGAGTCAGGTTATGGAAGATCGAACTGCAGAAATTTGCTGATGAATCTAAACTTGACATAACAGTATGCCATTTTCCTCCCGGTATGAGCAAGTGGAATAAGATCGAACACAGAATGTTCTCATACATAACCATAAACTGGAGGGGCAAGCCTCTCCGATCATACGAGACCATCATAGAACTCATAGGAAACACAAGGACAAAGAACGGTTTGAAGATATCCTCAGATATTGACACAGGAATATACGAAAAGGGTAGGGTTGTAACGGATGAGCAACTGAAAGAGGTGAATTTGATAAGAGATGAATTCCATGGTGATTGGAATTATATGATCGGATCTCGAAATAGAACAAATAGGGATGTTATTAATTAACAGCTACTTAGGGTTCTTTGCAATTTTTTTAATTCTTCTCATAAATTATTCCGTCCAATCATCCATCCATCCATTACAGGCATATAAATGTTTTTGTAACCGCAGACTCTCCGCATGTCTTACAGAATAGTTTCCAGTTTTTGAGAAATAATGTAGCTTTATGAATTAATATATGTACTGAAGTGGCAGACAGGTTAAAATTGGGGGAGTTGATTATGGTTTATGTACAACATAATCCTCCCATTAAATAATGCAGGAGATGTTAAAAAGCTTTTCTCATCTTCACTTAATAGTTTATTCTTACCTGCAATGGCAGCAAACTCATTATATAAGACTGGAGATATTGTAAATGCAATAAGGAATTCCATTACCGGCAGGCTGTATATAGAAACCTATGTGAGGAATTGTCAATGCCAAATGAATTTTACCCAAAAACGCCAATTTAAATTTTTCCATTTCCCACTGAGGAGTAGGGAAGCTAAATGTTTAGGGATGAGAGGTTTACATGAGCCATTATGAAGAAAAACCAGCTGGATGGAATAGACAATGCAATGGAGGTTGATATCCTGCTCAGGCATGCATTATACCTTAATGTTAAAATAGCCACTGTACTGATGGATAGGGGATATCTTGATACCGGTGTTCTAAGAAAGTTAGAATTACTTAATATGAAATATATTGTACCTGCAAAGGACAATCCAAAGGTAAAGAGATTCAGGAAGATGGAGATGAAGTATTCAGATGATGGCTTCTCTTTCCTGGTAATAAAGGCTCCTATATTATCTGTCAGTGAAAGTGTGAACTCCAATTTTGTCCATATAATATATTATCCTGATGGAAAGAAGCATGCTCTCTCATTCTACACAAATATGGATGTAAATGAAAACAATGTCAGGGAACTTGCAGAACTCTACAGGAATAGATGGGGAATAGAGAATGGCTATCTGGAGAAAAAGGACATAAAGGAAAGGACACACTCACCGGATATGAAAATACGCTATTTTCTGTTCTTTTTCTCAGTTCTTCTATATAATCTATGGTTACTCATAAACCTGGTCAGGATCAGATCTGGATCTGCATGGATCACACTCATGGACTTAATGATAGCCATGGGAAGGGGTAAATGGGTGAGAATTATGAACGACAATGGATAAGCATAAATGCCTGGTGCTATACTTATTACGGTGATTAAATGCTTTCATAGATGAGGCTATGGCCATGGAGAATATAATTCCACAATATATAATAAAAAATGGTAATTATAGTAGGTGATGTAGCTACATAAAACCCGTTTTAGCCCATACAGTTTCCCGTGATCAGGCAGAACACTGGAGATCGGTAGGAATTACGTATCATCTCAATAGACATGTGGAGAGTCTAAACCGAAATTAAGATTTGTTTCATCAGTATATGACACTTAGATTATGGTATATTATGCAAATAAAAGATGCACATCTGTAGCGACATTAGATAATAAAATTACATGTAATAAACCTGATAACAAAAACAATTGAAATTAAAAAATTTTTTAATATTTATACCAGCAATTGGGCGAATTGAGAAAGTTTTTGTAATATTTTCTATGGCAACAGGTATATATGCACAATAAATTCATAAATAAGCCCTAAAAAACATCATTATAATCTAAAAGAATGGGCCGGGACCGGGAATCGAACCCGGGTCCGGGGATCCACAGTCCCCAAGGATGTCCATTACCCCACCCCGGCCATGTTACATTCCATGATTACCAATACATATAATTATTTTTTTAATTTTTTCCCAATTATAATATCGAATTATTATCTTTTGATAGTGTTAAATTTCTGTAAAATTGTAAATGTAAATTGTGGCAATTATGGTAGATATCTACGTTATCTATATTTTAAAATAAAAATTATGCATACTATCATTAGATGTGAAATCAATGATTACAATATAATTATTCCTTTGTTACATATAATAAAAACGACTTAATCTCATATAAATCCTTCTTATGGTGTTTGTATATCCTCGGTGTAACTATAGATATTTCCTGCTCCCTTCTTATTTTACCCACTTTTGAATAATAATCTATAATAAAATCATGGCTTTTCATATTGTGTATTGAGTATATATTATCCGATATTTCAAGAGCCTTATCGATAAATACCATATCATCGTGTTTTATAATAGAACCGAACGGTGGATTCATAATAACCGTATCATAATGCCCGGAAACCTGTGAAACATCCATATTATAAAAATCAATATCCATACTATTAGATTCTGCATTATTCACGGCAATATCTACCATATTTTTATCTATATCAACACCGGTAACCCTTTCTGCACCGAGGTATTTTGAACCCATTGCCAGAATGCCATTGCCGGTACCAAGGTCTATCACATTTTTACCGTATATATTCCCATCAAAATATGCGTATAATAAAAGTATAGATGCGCTATTAGCATCTGTAGGATACTGCTCTAGATCGATGTTATACGTTTCAGGTTTATTTATATTCTGTAAAAAAATTTCTAATTTCTTTTTATTTATATTATTCCTGTGTATTTCCAACCGCCATCTCCACTATATTTTTTGCCATAACCTTTGCAGTCGGTAGCTCTGTGCCCCTATCTATCAGTATTCTCTCTATCTTTCTGATAGCCCTCTGCCTCTTCCAGGTTCCGTTCTCATGTGCAGCCAGAACTATGTATTCCGCAATTTCCCTGTCAACATTAATACCAAATCTTTCCCTAATCTTAATCTGCCATACAGGTACAAGAATTGTAGGAATGTCCTTTAAAGGATTGTTATTTCTGGTTCTCTCCATTATCTTATTAATATTGTCTGACCTTGACATAATAGTTCTATTATGAACATGGATATAAATTTTTACTTTTATATAATTTATATTTTAAACTAAATATAAATTAACACTTATTATATTGGCTTTAGAATAAAATTATTCATGAAATCGAACCAATTTCGGATAATAATGAATTGACACTATTTGCTGAGCGTGTTGGAATTATATAAACGGTATATACCGAATCCTCACGAGAAAATTCCACCTGAGTTACGTATTGTGGGTCTAGCCCTTTGATATCAAACACAATGGATACTACATCTTCATTTTTAGCATTAGGATCCAGCCTAGGAAACTGTACTTCATCCTCTATATAATCATTGAGGAGAACTGTAACATATCTGAGAATAAGGGTGATGTCTTTATTGAGTTTTATCTCCCTATCACCAGGTCTTAGCTGTTTTACTTTAGATAGCAGGGAATCAAATTGCCCCTTTTTCATGGACATTTTCATTTTTCCACCTCTATGTGTTATTGATAGATAACTATTAAAGGCTTTTGACAGTCTTTTGAACGCAACCTTCAGGGCAAAGAGTGTTAGATCATGGAAAAATATGCTGTATGATTTCACCAATAATACACGGGAACAGTTAGAGCACTATCACATGCTGCACAATCCAGGCAATGTAATTATCTAAAGCGTACGAAACCAGATCTGATTAAGAATTACAGGGATATACCGGTAAAATAATATTGTCCCAAATCCTATTATATTAGCAAACACCATAATTTTATAGCATTAAAAAATATAATACAATGTATTACCTTATAAAGTATGGATATGATGGTTCAATGTTTGATGGTTTCCAGCGTGACAATGGCATAAACAGTGTTGAAAATACCATCATAAAAACACTCGGGGAATATAATATTACAGATAACATTGAAAGTGCAGCGAGAACAGATAAATATGTATCTGCCAGGGGTAATGTCTTACTCTTAAAATCCGGTGATGAGATCAACAAAATAATGAAAATATTAAACTCACAGATAAAATATATGTTTTTTTATTCATATTCTGTTCTGGATGATTACTTTAATCCACGGCATAATGAAGCCAAGCAGTATTCATATATATTATATGGGAAATATGATATGGATCCAATAATAAACACATTAAAAAAATTTGAGGGTACCCATGATTTTATCAATTTCTGTAGAGCTGATAAAAGAAATACGGTAAGAACCATAAAAAGAATAGACTACAGGGAATACCCCGGTTTTCATATAATAAACTTCTATGCAAAAAGTTTTATCTGGCATCAGATCAGGAGCATAATTGAATATTCATTGAGGAATACCGGCGGTGACCCATTTTCCATAACTGCAAAATTTCCATATCTGGCAGATCCGGTTCCGCTTATTTTAATGGATATATCGTATAATAATATCACATTCAATAATTTTGATTATAAAGGTTCAAAAAAATATCTGCATTCACTGATAAAAAATATAAAATTAAGGTCAACATTTTATGATATTTTCACGGATGATTTATAGGAGATATTACCGAAGGCTATGGATGGATTACAAAAAATGATATAAAAAGTGAAATGCATTCGGGATTAGAACCCATGGATGAAATTACAATGGGAGAATTCTATGCAGATTCCAGAAAAGAAAATATCATGGTTATAGTATACCGTAGCCGTAGATCTAAAAAACCTTTGGCCCTTATAGAAATAGAACGGGCAGAAACAGAAACATGCAATTTTATAATAAATTATGTGAAGGTAGATACAACTGTACAGGGGCAGCGGATAGGTAGTGGTATGATTACTAGGCTAACAGATAGAATAACGTGTAAACTATATAGGCAAAAAGAGTTTGAAATATGTTTAGAGGCGGTAAAAACCAGAACCAATTTCTATAAAAATAAGGGTTACAAGCAATACGCTCAAGAGACATATAGCCCTGGATGGGGAATCCTTGTACCCATGAAGAGAAATGTAGGCAAAGAATACTGTAGGGAACAAAAATCCCAGGAAGAGGAAAAGGGCAAAAGTACTAATGGTAATTAATATTAGCATTACTATAGAGTTGCTATGGTATTACCTTAGTAATGCCAAAATTAATATAGTATTATGTATATGATATATTGATAAAAATGGTGGAGACAAACTCAAAAGAAGAAAAAAAAGCAGAATCGGAAAATTTGAATGCAACCAAAAAATTTACAATATCAATGACGATGGAAACCTATGAGGCATTAAAATTGGCATCACTGGGAACCGGGGTAAAAAAATCAAGAATAATAGAAAACGTGCTCAGAAAGGATACCTATATAGATAAATGCATAAATATAATCAGGGATGACAGTAATTACATTAGGGAAGCAGGTCATGATATATTTATAGGAAAATCTAAGGGCAGAAAATAAAATTCTATCCTTTTAAAAATAATTCTGGAAGAATGGCATTATTCTATCAGTTATAATGCATAATACGATTACCAGCATATTTTTATTATAAATTATTTCAATACACAACTAAAAGGCATGGAAAATAAAATAAAATTAAATACAAATTAGCTCTTATGATATTAATGAAAACCAAAGAATTATCCCTGGAAGATTCCTACTTAAAGGAATGCGACAGCAGTGCAGTTAGTGTAGAATTTACGGATCTGACTGTAGATAAAACAATATTTTACCCAACATTATATGGACAGCAAAATGACAAGGGTGAGGTTACAATAGATGATAAAACCTACGGTATCGTTGATGTATGGACCGACGGTGATTATATCCATTTAATTTCACTGGATACATACCCGCAGGATTTAACCGGTAAGATTATACACCAGAAACTTGACTGGGATGTGAGGCATATACACATGCGATTCAGAACAGCATTGTTTATAATTGCCGGACTTGCATATAAATTTTATAATGCAAAATCAAGGATTGGGCAGACCTACGATGATAAGGCGTGGATAGACCTGTACATAGATGATATAACCCAGGAAATTGTCGATAATATCACCACAGAGGCAAATAAAATCGTTGCCCACGGTGTTGATGTAAATGCAGAATATGCAGACAGTACAGTTTTCCCAAGGGAGAAGCAGATGTTAAGCTATTCAACCGGTACACTGCCATCAGAGGAGCCACTCAGGGCGATTAATATTTCAGGCCTACCATTGCAGGCAGATTACGGTCTCTATGTTAAAAACACAGATGAGGTCGGTGAAATTGTTATAAAAACATCGATAGTCAAGGGTAAGGTTGATAAAAGATTAACAGTAACATTAAAATAAAATATACTGATAAATGTTATAAATTATGAATGGACTGGATTTAATAAATAGGGCCAACAAATTTATTTCATACGGAGGTATAGTTATAGCCATTATAATGTTCTCCTATTTACTCCCATTTACATTTACAGAAATACATAGTTTATACAGTATACCATCAACATACCTGTATATTCCAGTAAAAATGAATTTTACACTATCATATTTCATTCTTGCTTTAAGCCTTGTACTGATAATATTATCATTTATGCCCCTGATATTTAAGAACAGTATATCAGAAGGATTTGATGGTGATAATAATAAATATTATTACTCATTCTTTTCCATTTACATAGCCATATTAATATTCTCATCCATGATAATGGAGTTAATAGACCCATCAATAACAGTATCAGTGGTCTCAACATATAAATTGGGGGTTCAGAATTTTATATATGCCACAAGCTCTGTTTTTCAGGTTATTGTACTTGAATTTATACCGGTTACAGTATTAACTATAGTGTACCTGATATCTACAAAAAATTTAAAATTATCATCATTGCTGCATCCATATAAATATGTAAAGGATGTTATGTATGTATTCATTATAATAACCGCAGCCATATCCGTATTTATAACCCATTTTAATATCTATGAAAGCATTCTGCTGTATATAAATACATTAATACTGAGTTACGTATATATCAGGTTCGGCTTTTTAAGGTCAATCAATATGAGCTTTGTCTCATCGATAATAGAACTGGCATTAGTTTTCTTCTCACCGGATATATTATCCACGGTACTAACATTATTTCTGTTCCTGTGGGCTTTCCTTGGATTTTACACTGTAGTCATATACTATTCTGAAAAATCTAAAAATGTAAGTAAGACTGAGGAGAAAACTGAAGAGGAGTTAAAGGAAGAGAAGAATAATGAAATCCTATCAAGGATAAAAAAGACCAATCCGGATAAATTATGGATAAGGAGTGCATGCCCGAACTGCAGCAATATTGAATTCAAGGTTAATGATGATTATTCATTACAGTGTACACGCTGCGGGGAAGTTATAGCAAAGGATGCATACGGTCCGTACAATATAGCTATAAACAACAATTATGTATATAATAGAAATAAAAGAGCATAAATTTTATGAGAATTATAAATGTTTTTATATCGCTATGAATTTATGTATAGATTATTATGGTAACTAAACCAGCAAGAATGTATTCACATGCTAAAGGACCTGCATATACACGTAAGGAGTTTATGGGAGGTGTTCCATATCCAAAAATAACAACGTTTGTGCAGGGAAATCAGAAAAAGGATTTTGAAATTGAAATGCAGTTAATAGCCGAGGAAGGATGCCAGATCAGGCATACCGCACTGGAGGCAGCAAGGATTTCTATAAATAGAAAATTACTGGAACATGCCGGTGCAGCCGGTTATTTCCTCCATATAAGGCCATATCCACATCAGGTAATAACGGAGCATAAAATGGCAACCGGTGCCGGTGCAGATAGGATATCAAGCGGTATGAGAATGGCATTCGGCAGACCCGTAGGTACAGCCGCAAGAGTTCATCCGGGAGAAATCATCGTGGTTGGCAAGGTAGATAGTGCAAATGCAAAGATATTAAAGGATGCACTGCACAAGGCATCGATAAAACTTCCAACACCATGCAAGGTTGTTGTAACAAAGGGCAAGGATATAACCTCAAAACTTGGAATATAAATATTATATTTCATATAAAATTTTTAAATATTACTGGGTAAAACTATAGATATTATAAAT
>JAKAAK010000191.1 GCA_021797025.1 Thermoplasmata archaeon | reverse complement strand
AAAATACAGGGTTATATATGTGATTTGTTCCATCCTGGAATTGAACAAAATGTTCCCGGTATATTATTCTAACTGATAACTGGAATATTATCGTTCCTAAACATAAAATTTTATACATTTATATCATGAAACACCATGATATTAGGAGTGATTAATAATTTAACACTGTCCTCAGTTTTAATTAATAATTTATGGGTTGTACTTGCAGCAATTTTTGTGTTTATTATGACAATAGCTGTGGGCTTTCTGGAAATAGGCGAACTTGGCACTAAATATAAAAACAGTTTGCTAAAAACCATCGTCATATCAGGCACAGCCATATTTGTCATGGCAATTATAGGCTTTAACACTGCCTTTGCACCTACCGTAGATGGAATAATAGGAAATCCATTCTACAGAAACGGTTTCCTCCTCGGGGGTTTTTCATATGGTTCCATTACTACAATATGGTGGTCAATGACCGGGGAATACTTCAATACCGGTCTATATATAGGAACGTATTATCTCTTTGAAACTGCCTTTGCAGCAGTCACTCTGGCTCTTGTGGGTGTAATAGTCCTAAAGAAAATGAAATTCAAAGCCTTTTTTATATTCTCAATAGTTTATTTCGTTATAATATGGAATTTGCCTGCCGCATGGATCTGGAATCCAACCGGATGGCTATATGAAATGGGCATGAGGGATTTCGCAGGAGGGCTGGTAGTTCATGGAGCCGCAGCTGCTGCTGGGCTGGCACTTGTATATGAGATATGGAGGGAGGAAAAGAAGAAGGGTTTGAAGGAATCCATGAAAATTCGTATGCATGTAAACAGTACATGGCTGGCACTGGGAATATTATTACTGTGGATCGGCTGGTTCGGCTTCAATCCGGGAAGTGTGCTGGCATTCAACAGTGACGTATTGATAGTTGTGGTAACCACATTTGTTGCATCCGGTGCAGCGATGATGTCAACTATGCTATTCGGGGAATTATTTGATAGAAAGACCCCGGTAATCATGGATGCAACCAATGGGATTCTCATGGGACTGATTATAATTACACCCCTGGCAGGTTTCGTGAGCCCGGCCAGTGCACTGATCCTCGGTCTTATAGGCGGGCCACTGTTTATAGGTGGAGAAAAACTATTTTCAAGGGTAAAATGGTTTTCCGATCCTGTTGGCCTATTCCCGGGGCATGGCCTGGGCGGTGTCTTCGGAGTTATAATGATTGCATTCTTCACACAGCATTCATTTGCAGTGGCTTCCGGCAACAGTGTTCTGCCCAATGGTTTACTGTTTTATGGTGGATTTGCTGCACTGAGGCAGCTCGGGATCGAATTGCTGGGCATAGGCGTCGTAGTAGTTACCGTATTTGCAATATCGCTGATAACTATATATCTGATAAGCAAAATGCTTCATGGCATATTGAATAATGAAGAATATGGTACAAAATAAGAATAATCTAAATAAATAATAATTAAAACAATTATCTATAATGTATAATTATATTTCTTGAATAATGCATTCATTTCAGTTTTCAGTTGACCTCTCTCCTCTTCAGAAATTTTAAAAAAGGGCTCCCTGGGATTACCTGCATGCACGCCCGTCATGATTTCAACCATGTCATATATAGAAGAAATTGTGCCATATTTTCTGGATAAACCGGATAATTCATTGAGAAGGAACTGATATTTATCCCCCTTGTCATTATCAAAGTTAGCCGCTATGCCTTTTATGATTTTATAACCATAGTTGCCTGCTCCGGAAACATAACCATCGAGATTCAATCTGAATGCCGACAGGATATACTGATCAGGACCAGTATATACCTTGAAATCATTCACGTACATTTTGGTATTTAAGATATCATCCATATTAAAAGTGGTTTCCTTGATTCCTATAACATTCCCGCCTTCCTTTTTTATATCATTTATAATATCATATGTAATATTATAACCGGTTGTATCGGGATAATTATATATTATTGTTGGATATTCGGTAGATATTTTTACGTAGTACCTGACAAGCCATTCCCTTTTCATGCCGGTAAAATAATATGGTGGAAGAGCACCCACTGCATGAATTTTTTTCTTTTTAGCTGCCCTGGCCATATTGATAGAGTCTTCCAGGTTCAGGGAGCCTACCTGCAATATGATTTGATCCGGTACGTTTGAAAAGGCTTCAAGTAGTTCAATTTTTTCAGGTGTTGAAATCGACGGGCCAATTCCGGTGGTTCCCGCAAGGAATAAATATTTCATGCCACCTTTCAGGACATCATTCCCATGTTCCACAGCCAGCTGCTTATCGATCCTGTTATTGGTAAATGGTGTGATTATCGGTATTATCGATTCTAAATCTTTCATAATTAAGTAAATAACAATGTATATTTAAGTTTTCTATCCCGCACTATATAGTATTACATAACTGGCAGTTCTAATTCTATTTACTCCCATATTTAAAATGAAATATTTCGATATAATAATGTTAAAATATTATCTTGGCTTTACAAACTATGAATATACAGCACAGCAACATTAAAATAAAGGGCAGTGACCTTAAGTATTATCCACTGGCACAGCTTGCAAAAAAGTATAATATTGATGATCTGCCATACTCTTTCAAAATTTTGCTGGAAAATGTTTTAAGGAATTATGACGGAGTCGATATCGATGAGAGGTCAATAGAAAACATTGCAAATATGAAATCAGGTGCAGAAATGGCATTCAAGCCATCCAGGGTTGTTTTCCAGGATTACACCGGTGTTCCTATTTTAGTAGACCTTGCAGCCATGCGTGAATATTATCAGAAGATGAAAAAGAATCCTGAGGATGTTAATCCGGCCACAAAATCAGATCTGGTCATAGACCATTCTATAATAGTTGATTCATTCCGTGGAGATGAGCCCATTATTATCAATATGAAGGATGAGTTTTCCAGGAACGTTGAAAGGTACGATTTCCTGAAATGGTCACAGCAATCCTTCAAGAACGTAAGGATTGTGCCCCCCGGCCACGGGATTGTCCATCAGATCAACCTCGAATATCTCTCCTCTGTTGCAGTTGTGGAAAATGGGGAAATATTCCCGGAGAGTCTCATAGGGGCAGATTCCCATACAACAATGATCGGTGGCATCGGAGTACTGGGCTGGGGAGTCGGCGGGCTTGAAGCAGAAGCCTCAATGCTCAATGAACCCTATTTCATGAACGTCCCGGAGGTTGTAGGCGTAAATTTAAAGGGCAAGATTCCCACAGGCGTGACTCCCACAGATGTTGTTCTATACATTACCAAAACACTCCGTGCCAAAAATGTTGTGGGGAAATTTGTTGAATTCTACGGCGCCCTTTCCGAATTAACAGCACAGGACCGCGCCACTATATCTAACATGGCTCCAGAATATGGAGCAACAATAGGGTACTTCCCGGTTGATGCTGAAACACTGAAATACCTTTCAGGAACAAACAGGGATACTGAATCCGTTGAGAAGTACTTCAAAGAGCAGGGTTTATTCTACAATGGGCCGAAGAAATACAGCGAAACAGTGGAAATAAATCTCTCGGATATCAAGAGCGCAGTAGCGGGTCCCAAAAATCCCGATGAACTTGTGAATATCGAGGATTTAAAGGGAAAAATTGACGAACTTATCAAGGGTGGAAATGACGGAAAGCTCGTAAAAAACGGTGCTGTTGTAATATCAGCAATAACAAGCTGTACGAATACTTCCGATCCATTCGTACTTCTGGGTGCCGGGCTCATGGCAAAAAGGGCGGTGGAGCACAATATCATACCGGCACAGACAATCAAGACAAGCCTGGCTCCGGGTTCCAAAGTTGTTACTGACTATCTTGAAAAAGCAGGTTTGATGAAATACCTCAACAAGATTGGATTTGAGCTGGTCGGTTACGGATGCACTACATGCATAGGAAATGCAGGACCACTTATACCGGAAGTTCAGGCCGACATACTTGAGAATAACGTGAAAACCTTTGCGGTTCTCAGCGGGAACAGGAATTTCGAGGGGAGAATAAATCCATACATTGCAGGTGCATTCCTTGCATCACCCATGCTGGTCGTTGCCTTCGCACTGGCCGGGACAATAGATATAGATTTAACAAAAGAACCCATAGGCATGGATAATGGCAAACCGGTATATCTAAAGGATATATGGCCTACCACAGAGGAAATAAAAGAGTATTTCCATCTTGCCATGGACCCTGAGACCTATAAAAAGGAATACAGCGATGTATTCAAGGGTGATTCCAACTGGGAATCAATGAAATCAACTGGTGGAACAATATTTGATTTTAAAGAAGATTCAACATACATAAAAATGCCACCATGGATGTATATGGAACCCGTGAAGGACATAAAGAACGGAAAAATATTTGCCATATTCGGGGATAAGATTACAACTGATCATATATCACCGGCAGGCCCCATAACAAAGGATTCGGTTGCAGGAAAGTATCTGACATCACTGGGAGTTACAGAGATGAATACATTCGGTGCACGCCGTGGAAACCATGAGGTGATGCTTCGTGGTGGTTTCTCAAATCCCAAGATAAGGAATTTAATGGTTGACCATGCAGGAGGTGACACAGTATATTATCCTGATGGAAAGGTAATGAGCTTCTACGATGCTGCTATGAAATATAAGGAAAGTAATGTGCCTCTGGTCATATTTGCAGGGAAACAGTACGGTTCCGGGAGTTCCAGGGACTGGGCCGCCAAGGTTACATCGCTTCTAGGGGTAAAAGCGGTAATAGCAGAAAGTTTTGAAAGGATTCACAGGAGCAATCTGGTGGATATGGGTATAATTCCGGTACAGGTTGACAGTCTACCTGACCTGAAGGGTAATGAATCTGTGGATATTGAGGGCATCAATGATATCTCCATAGGAAAGGAACTGAATATAAACATAAACGGGAAATCCATAAAAGGCAAGGCCCTTATAAATACAAATGCAGAACTCAATTATGTCAAAACAGGGAATATACTTAAATACATAGCTATATCTGCCCAAAAATAAAATTTTTTTAATTTATTTTAGAATATATTTTTATTAATTCCTTGAAATCAATGCTTTCATAGAATTTGGATGCAAGAAGGTTCAATGATGGGAATTCTGCTGTTATCATTTTAATATTCCTCTTTGCAGACAGTTCCCTTAACCTATCAAGAAGCTGCATGCCAACACCCTTTCCCCTGTATTCCGGTATCACATAGAATTCACGTATTCTCGCCTCGTATTTTGGGTCATAATATATTCTGAATATGATATCTGACATGATCATGCCCACAAGCCTATTTCCATCCTCGGCCACCAGGCCGATATGATTTTCTTTATCCTCAATAATTCTGGCCAGTTTATCAGATATCTCCTTCTCGTTTCCAATTGATACCTTCAAAAGTGGATCAAATTCCTCGTTAAGGTGCTTTAATCTCAATAGCTGCTCCATTACTCCATCTATATCCTTTTTTTCCATTAATCTTATGTTAACCAAATCGATCACCTACATGTCAAATAGCTTGTTGTATATATTTCTATTTTTTGTAATAATATCGGATGCGGTCCTGTAGAAACCCTCTGTTGAATCAGATTTCCTGGCCAGACCAGATTCCACACATTTTCTCGCAACAACAGATGCAACCCGTGGGAAGAGCTCAAAGTCTTCCATTGATGGAACGATATGATCCTCCGTGGGATTTTCAACAAAATCTGCAATTGCCTGGGAGGCTGCTACCATGATCTGGAAATTTACCCCCTTGGATCTTGCATCAAGGACGCCCCTGAAAACTCCCGGGAAAACCATACTGTTGTTAATCTGATTGGGAAAGTCCCCTCTCCCTGTTGCAACTATCCTTGCACCGGATTTTTTGGCTTCTTCGGGCCATATTTCAGGTAACGGGTTAGCCAGTGCGAAAATAATTGCATCCCTATTCATCGAGCTAACCCATTCATTTTTTATGGTGCCAGGGATTGACACAGATGCAGATACAACAAGATCGGCACCTTTGAATGCATTTTCAGGTGCACCTTTTACTCTCTCCCCGTTAGTTTCCAGGGCTATCTTATATTTCCATGGATTTTTGAACATCAAAGCATCAATATCTGCCCTTGACGGTTCTATTATCCCTCTGGAATCTATTGCCACAATATTTTCTTTCCTGAAACCTGCTGCCTCAAAAAGGTATATTGCAGCAATATTTGCCGCCCCTGCCCCATTGAAAACAATTTTTGCATCTTCCTTTTTCTTATTTACCAGTTTTAATGCATTGATGGCGCCGGCAAGGATTATGGACGCAGTTCCCAGCTGATCATCATGCCATACAGGTATTTCCATGGATTTCTGGAA
>JAKAAK010000190.1:3718-6345 GCA_021797025.1 Thermoplasmata archaeon | reverse complement strand
TTTTTAAAAAAAAGATATATATCATATATATCATTTTATTTTTTTATTATATATTATATTACTATTATTTCTTTTTACTACTTTTTCTTTTATATAAGAATAAATCAGATTATATATAAATATAAAAATTAAAAGGTGAAAAAATGAAATCAAAAATTAAAGATCCAAAATTCAGGCTTGTACCTATGCTGGTACATGTTGAAACGTGGGAAAAAGAAGCGATAGAACGATTGGGGCTCAATGCATCTGAACTTATAAGGGATTTCCTTAGTGAGAGACTTGAAAAAACCCAGGAAATCGAATTGGCAGAACTCCAGGCAGAGATATCAGATACAGAAACAGAGCTGGCCACAAAGAAAGCATTGTTCAAATCTATGAAAGATTCAATAGAATTGAAGAAGGAAAGGGAAAAGGAAAAGTTCCTGGAAGATAACCTTGATGCATTTGTTTTGAAGAAATGGCTGATAGACGGGAGAATACCCAATAATACCCCAATATTTGATTTCCCAGACAGGGAAGCATTTGTTCAGGACATCAATGAGGGAAATATCTCGGTGAATTCAGAATTAGAGGAATTCAGGAAATACAAATTCAAGGTTTTAACAAAGGTAGACCCACAGGCAAGGTATAGGTTCATGACCATGTTCTCCGAATTCGTTGAAACAGGAGTGATGAAATAATGAAGGCTTTGTTATTTGTGTCAAAACTTGCTGATCTGGGGAAATATAAAATCGAGAAAGCAGAAGACTATGACGATGCAAAGAAAGATGGCTTGGATGTCTCTTTTTACGAAATGATACGAGTAAGGGGTTCTAAACCCGAGCATGGATTTCCATCGCCGTCAGCAGTGTCAAAATACTCAAATGACAGTCTAATCTTATATCTGAAAGACCATAAAAGGTACTGGGGCCGTATATCAAGAATTTTGAATCAGGATATAGATCTTGATGGAGAGGAAGCTGTGTTTGTATTCCCATACCAGAAATTCTACCAGCTCGATAAAATATTACATTTTGTCCGTAAGAGGTCCAGGCAAACCGAGATGACTATAGACGAGAAGGAAAAAGCCAGGCAAAACATGGCTAAAATCAACTCAGATAAACGGCACATAATTGAGAATTTTAATCAAAATTTAAACGAAAAGAGACTGGATGATTATTTATGCGTTGAGGTGGAAAAATGAGAGAAAAATGCAACCTTAAGATATTAGTGAAGGAACTCCCAATTATTCCATATACGAGAATTATAAAAATGCCAGTTCCCGCATTTCCAGCCACTACAGCGAGCAAAGAGGACTTTAAGATATCCTTTTTGGCTAACAACTTATTGGAACTGAGTAAAAACCCATACTATCGTTATCACAAGAGATACTGTAAGTACGATCATGATGATATAGGTTTTGGAATACATAGTAGAGCATATAACAATTCAATGATATGGATGGTCGTTATGCTTATTCACATTGGGAGAGATTCATATCTTATTTTTCACGCAGGATTAATGAACTCTCAGAATAAAACTAGTGAGGTGATGTAATGACAGGTTATGGCGATGTGCATCCGTCATGGATGAAATCATTGGAGGTGGAAAAATGAATGAGACAGAGGTAATATTGTCTATAATAGGATTAGCAAAAAAGCTTCCATCTCCCTTAGATTCTGCTATGGAGGAACGTCTTACCGTACTTATGATAATATTCAATCTTGATAAGTTTAAGAAATTAATTAAGGGACTTTATTATGCAGATAAAAACGATTTCGATGATTTATTGTCATTTATGAATAATATTGATAAAACTAATACACACCAGAAGCCATCATCATATAGACATGCAATTGAGACGTTCGTACTTCCATCATGGATGGAGTTGGGAAGCGGGGTGAAGGCATGAATAAAAAAGCTGCGGGGGATGAAGCAGAACATTTCGTAGCAGATTATCTGACAGCATATGGGTATAAATGTGAAATACACCCGAGAACATACAAGGTTATCCATCTTAAAGGTGGTAAAACCATAGTTGTATCAAGCGACAATGATTATCACAATTCCTTTGACGTAAAGGCAGAAGGCCCAGATTGTATGATATACGCCCAGGTTAAATTCATGCCTGATGGAACTGTATCTAGTGGCCATATCTCCACTGCAAAAGAAACTATTGATAAGAATTATCCATATGATTTCACATATCAGAGAATACAGGTGTGGCAGGTCTGGAAAGAATGGGTGAAGGTACCAAACAGGCATAAGGAATTCAAATTTAGAGTCTGGGAAAGACACATGAATGATAGTTCCTTCATCTGGGAAGAAATAAATTTGAATCAGTTGATATTAAGTGAGGCAGTGAATGAATAACCAGGTTGAAAGGTCCATGAAAGTATCTCTAAAGGTTTCGCTTGATCAAGTAGACATGCAGATCATAGATGCAATGTCTTCAATCAGATTCCTGAAAGTCCATGAGATAAGAACAATACTGGAATACAATGGAACGTTTATCGGATATGGTGAGCTTTCAAGCAGGTTAAAAATTCTTTCTGTCCTGTCAATCGTGGAAAAGCATAAAACCTCAAGACTATATTCATACAAGCTTTCAGGCGAGTTTGCATCTTCCTTTTAATTTCGTTTGGTGT
>JAKAAK010000190.1:0-3618 GCA_021797025.1 Thermoplasmata archaeon | reverse complement strand
TTTAATTATCCCTTTATAAATACAATCATGTGCTGCACATGATCTGCTGCAGTTGGTGTGTTATAGGGATTTTAGCGTTATATTATTATGGTTACTACCAAGAAAATTAAAAGCAGGCCGAAATGGCACTGGACCAATAGAAACTGGGACTTCGGGGCGGTTATTGTTGCCCTGTTCGGGACCTTCCTTCTACTTGTTTCCCTGCTGTCAAGGCCCCAGATAGTGATTTTGCACCACTCGGTGGTGATTACCCAAGGAGTTGTTGCCCCTGCAATCATCATGGGTGCAATAGTATGGAGCATAATAGAGCTGTTCACCCCACCAGGCAGAACAATAGAAGACCTTCTGATAAGAATCGTTCCCGCTTTTGTCATAGGCGGATTAATCGGCGGTTTCCTGGGTTATGAGTACAACTTCGGTGATTATGTCATAAGGCCCGCAATGTCCGGTAATGTTGATGCTGTGTTTTTCCTTATTTCTGTGCTTATAGCATCCATTGCAGTGACATGGAATGCAGCATGGCAGCACATGCACGGCTTCAGAGGCCAGAGAGGGCATAAATCCCACCTTCTGCACTCAGAGGAATCCGGTTCTTCAAAGGGAGCAAGGGGTATGATTGCTTTACTTATCATATTCATAGCATTCCTTCTCATAGTTCCCATAGGAGCTGCAGTGGGCAATGCATTCGTTGCAGGACATGACAGTTCACAGGTTCTCCAGAGCGAAAGCCAGACTGCCTATATCACCGGTTCCTCAGGCCCTGTGCCATTCGGATCTGTAAATGGTACTGCAACCTTTGACTTCCCATCAACAACATCAAACAATGTAACAACCTACAGCCACACTGTTTATGTACAAACAGATCTAACCATAGCAGAGCTGAATAATTTTGCAGTTTCTAAAATAGTCCTGGCAACCAATGTTAAGGATTTCACTGCTGTAATGGGCATCGGTAATTCTTCGAAATCATTCGCAGCAATAGCTTCAGTAAGTTCCGGCAATAGCACATCTGCTGCAATACACATATCACCTGAACTACTTACCGGTATCCAGTCATCCCACATAGTCTTCCAGATCAAGGCAAATGTTACATCCATGTCCCTTGCAATCAATACATACGGGAACAACGGCCAGGTGACGGTATTCGGTCCATACCAGGTCATGCAGTTTACGTATCTCCTGGGAGGAGTTGTGCTGCTTGCATCTGCATTCTTCAGCTTATCAATGTACGATATGCCGGTTAATATGGCAAGAGGTGCAATGAAAAGAGCAGTAGGGGGTGGCAGGAAATGACAACCAGCATAGGGCAGACAATATTCAACGGAATATGGAAGATCATCCTGGCCCTATTCGGCCAGATAGCAAATGCCTTTGGGAACTTATTCCAGGATGCATTTTCAGGTCTCGGGCAATCCATAGTGGCAATGTTCCAAACCTTCGGTTTCTCATTGTCTCCATACGGGGTATGGGCACCATTGATGTTCGTTGTGGGTATAGGCATAGCTATTCTTGTTGGGTATATTCTCTTCGATATAATCGATGCAGAGAAGGATGTTTCAGGATTTGAGAATGACCTATGAATATCTTCTATGATTTTATAAAAATCATATACGCATTTTTTGAATCCTTAATCAATATTATATCAGTTGATTTCCAGGCTCTAGTAAATTACTTCGGGTATCAAATCATTTATGTATTCAGTTCATGGGCCTATGCATTTGACCCTTACGGGTTTTACATCCCGCTTCTAATGGTTGTTTCCATAGCGATCACGATAGCAGGCTTGTTCGGCGTTTTCATGTTTGTTGATGCGGTAAAGGTGGTCAATTAATGGGGCTTTCATATCTAAACCCATTAAACTGGGAGAAGGACCTTGAAAAGAGTGCCATATCAACATTCGAGAAAACACTTCTGTACGTATTCTCCCTGCTCTTGTCTGAATTCCTGAGCTTCCTATCATCCATATTCGGGTACGTAATGGATCTGATTGAGTCCACAATCTCATGGATAGTTTCATTTTCAACCAGTATGGGGGTCTTCACCCTTCCGGTATTCACGATTGCCATAGCGGCATTCTTCGGGGCACTATTCATGGCATTCTATCTGGCAAAAGACCTCCCTGTTGTTGGGGCAATGGTATAGGTGATATTAAATGTTGAATAAGAAAAAACTCATAGCATACACATTCGTTATTATTATGCTTGTATCAGCATTTGCAGGCATAGCTTCTATAATCCCAGCAAATGCATCTTCTCATTATCAACCTGCCCAGACAGGAGCAAGTGAATGTGAATCTGCAACTTATACTGCAGGGAGTTTTTCAGAAACGGCAAAAGGCTACGTTCCATACTCAGTATACGATGTGGGTCAAACTATTTCATTTTCACTCTCTTTATCAGATTCAAATGCTGGAGGGCAGTTTCCATGCGCAAACCTATTCGTTAATGGAAACAATGTCAAATCCACCACGTCAGCAGGAACAGTTTCATATTCCACAACGCCTTCTTCCCCAGAAACCATCTCATGGCATGTTTCAGCCCAAGATTGTAGTGCATCGTCAAACTCTGGTTCGGCAACAATTACAGTCAATTCTGACCCCTCTGTATCGATATCTTCCAGCCACAATCCTGCAGATGTTGGTCAGTCTGTATCATTTACCTCCAGCGTCTCAGGAGGCACCTCGCCATATACTTATTCATGGACAATTTATGATGGTACCTCATCATCGGATTCCACGCTTACAACATCTTCCTCATCATCTTTCTCATATTCATTTGGTTCTTCAGGCTCATATCTGGTGTATCTTAAAGTTACTGATGCCACAGGATATACAACCTCAGCATCATTGACGGAGACTGTATACCCTGCATTATCTATATCCATAACTGCATCGCACAATCCAAGTGATGAGGGGCAGGATATTACATATGATACATCTGTTTCTGGAGGCAGTGGCGATTATACCTCATATTCATATGTCCTCTATGATGGTACATCGACATCAGATTCGCAGCTTGCATCGGGTTCGACATCATCATTTTCATATACATATGATAATACAGGTTCATTTTTGCTTGATTATTCAGTAACCGATAGCAATGGATATACAGCATCAACATCACTTACAGAAACAGTAAATGCTGATACCACAGTAGCAATTTCAAGCTCTCAGAATCCGACCGATGTTGGAAAAACGGTAGAATTTAAATCAAGTGTATCAGGAGGCACTCCTCCAGATAACTATACATGGACGGCAAATGGAAATACGTACTATTCAAAATATATCAACGTAACATTTTCTTCTTCAGGTTCATATACAATAGATTTAACTGTAACCGATGCTGCAGATTACGCTGTATCCACATCAATGTCTGAAACCATTAATAGCGATCCTGTTATCTCGGCCTCATCAAATGCATCCTCAGCGGATGTTAATTATCCAATAGAATTCTGTTCAACACCAAGCGGTGGAACCGGACCATATAATGAATCCTGGGCCATGAATGGAAATGTAATATCAACATCTCAGGATTTCTCGCATTCATTTTCATCACCGGGGTCATACACTTTAACTGTAACCGTAACAGATAGTGTTGGTGTTACATCATCGGCATCTGT
>JAKAAK010000189.1 GCA_021797025.1 Thermoplasmata archaeon | reverse complement strand
GGTGAATTATTAAAATTCTATGATTATCCATTAAGAATAAGGAATTCATTAAAATCAGCAAATATTATAGAAAGAATGAATGGGGAAATAGGAAGAAGGATAAAAACAGTATCATCATTCCCTGATGAGGATTCAGCAATGAAAATATTCTATTTAAAATCAATAGAATTCAATTCCAGGCATGCATTCAGGAAGATGAACGGCTCTTTTAAATGCCATGATGAAATTAAAGAAATGTTCAACAAGAGGTACCCTTTATAAATACACAAAATATGGTACACGATCACTATTAGCAATAATTAATTAAAATAATTGATATGCTGATCAATAATAACGTATATTTTCAATATGTCATAGCCAATATAATGAAGATAACTTTAATATCAATAGTAATGGTTCCAAATTAGTATAAATTGGACACATCTATAAATAATATCAGGCATTTATTTTACAATTTTGGTCAAATGAGAGGGCGAGTCGGGGTTCAAATGCAGGTTAACAGCTTTATAGTTTGCCATAATCTGTAGAGGAATAATGAAAAATAACGGTGCGACCACCTCTGAGGAATCTGGCAATATAAAATCATTTGAATTCTCATTACCAATTGAAATTATTTTTTCTGTTATACTATTTATACTGTTTATTACTTCCTTGTCAATACTATTGTGATAGTTAAGCAAAATAACAGTAGTTTCTTTGTTTAAAGCCTGTATTGGCCCATGTAAATATTCTCTCGATGGATAAGATTCAGTAATTAGATTGCCAGTTTCTTTAAATTTTAGAGCGCCCTCCATGGCGCATGGATATAGATATCCATCTCCGAGTAAAACTATCCTGTTAGAAATCCTATCTACAAGTTTTTTAATTTTATCTCTTCTTGATATTATACCACTTAAATTTTCTTCAATTTCATTTATTTTCTCAATATTTTCTTTACCACGGAGCTCCGAGTCTATCATTACAGATATTAATATTTGAACTATGTGGCTTTTAGTGGCTGCTACTGATTTTTCCTCATTTGCCATTGTAGTTATTGAAATATCAGAATTGTTGGATAATGTACTTTCTTTGATGTTAGTAATGCCAATAGTTTTGTATCCTCTTGCCTTGGACAATGCTAGGGATTTAAGAATATCCTTGCTCTCCCCAGACTGGCTGAAAAGAATTACTGTTATTCTATTACCGCTATTTACCGGTAGATAATATTCCAATTCAGATGCCATTACAGCAACTGCATTTACACCACGGCGTAGCAATGTGATCTCTAAATTTATAGATGCATGATAGCTTGTGCCGCTACCCGTTATGTAAACAATATCACTGCTTTTAATAATGTCAATAACTTTTTTAAAGTTGTCTGAAAGAACTTTAAACGTTCTAGAAATGGCAAGAGGTTCTTCACGTATTTCACTCATCATAATAGTTTTATCAGAATCAGTTAGGCCACTAACCATATTTTGATATGAATTAGTCATATATATATATTATTAGAATTTTTTGTTGAACATATGTTAGATGCAAAGTTAAAATTCAAACTGTTTACAGTATTCAAATACTCATTTCATAATACCTGATTATTAGAATTGTTATTTAAATCAATAGATACCTCTCTAGTTAGGGAACCTTATAAATAATTTATATTTACACGTATTTTTACACAGCAAATACTTAACAAAAATAAACTAACAATACCTATATGCTTGCAACCTGCCCGTGATTTATTTTGAATTCTAACTATGTAAAAATAGGTTGCTCATTATCTACTAATGCTTCTAATCTATATCAGGTTAAAAATTTGATTTACGAAGTTGATTCTATTGAAAAAATTAATATTAATGTACTTTATGTGGCATAATGTTACTTTCCGTTGATGGTGGGGCAACAAAAACCGTTGCAATTATAGTTGATGAGAAAAATGACAGGATTACAGGGATTGGGGTCTCTGGCCCCTCAAATTTTGTCAGTGCCGGACCAAAATTAGCCGAGAAAAATCTCAGAAGTGCCATATCTGATGCCTTAAATCTAGCTTCTGAAACACTGGATTCTATTCAAAACGGAATTTTTGGAATTGCAGGAATAGGGGATTCTAACAAAGACACTAACATCGGCGTTAAAATTATTGATAAAATTACTAACAGAAGAGACTTTATAAAAATGAACGACGGTGAACCAGCATACAAGCTAGCAAATTTAAATGAGGAGGGCATAGTTTTTGCCGGAGGTACTGGGAGTGTTTGCTTTTATTTATTAAATAATAAATTGAATAGAGTAGGTGGATGGGGCTGGTTTATTGGAGATGATGGCTCTGCATCCTGGATAGCTAAACATGCATTAAATATGGCTACAAAGGAGTTCGACAATATCATAGAAGAGAAATATCTGGTTGTAGCCAGCGAGAAGTATTTTCATAAGAATTTTAGGGATTTGATATCGGAAGTAGAACAAAAACATGATAAAACATACGTAGCAGGTTTTGCACCTTATGTTTCTGAAATGGCCTCAAAAGGCAATAAAATAGCACTGGATATATTTAACTCCTCGGCTGAATATATATCATCTATTGTAAATTCTGTTAGTGGATATTTTTCCAAAAATCCAAGAATCTCAGTAGTGGGTGGGACTGTTCTTGCGGGGCAATTTTATAAGAATTTATTATCGCAGAAATTAGGAACTGGTATTTATACGTATCCTGGCTATCAGGTCGCCATCGGTGGAGCACTGGTGCTCATGCAGAAACTCGGAATTTCAGTAGATTTTAAAAAAAGAGATCAATTGATATCCCAAATTGAAAACATAATAAATGGACCACGACGAGCAGATTATAATAAGTTTTTAAAAATACTATCATAAAAATATTATTATTAACCACCGTCAATAGTATGCTTAATCACGTGCCTTCTTTGTTTCCCTTTAATTCATCAATAGCCTTTGATATGTTAAAGTTATTTTTTTCTAGTAGTTTTAAGGAATCCTCTTTTGACATATTAAACTTTATAGATAAGATATTTATTGCGCGCTCCCTAAGCTTTTCGTTGTACCAGGAACCCATATGTGACATTGTGTTATCAAGAGTTCTGCCAAGTTTTACTGCAGTTATTGTTGATAGCATATTCAGTACCATTTTTTGAGCTGTGCCGGCTTTCATTCTGGTTGAACCCTGAATAATTTCGGCACCCGTTATTAGTTCTAAACATACATTCACGATTTTTGATATTTTCGTATCTCTGTTATTTGTGATACCGACAGTATAGCATCCTATTTTGTTTGAATAAATTATACCACCAATAACAAATGGTGTTCTTCCTGATGCTGTAATACCTATTACCATGTCCTTGCTGGTTATTCCTTTCTCTTTCAGTGCTTTTGTTGCCTCAATTACACTGTCTTCCGAATCTTCAATAGACTGTGTAACTGCTTTTAATCCTCCTGCTATTATATAATCAAAGCTTTCTATTCCGAGACCATAGGTTGGTTGAAGTTCAGCCACATCCTGAACGGCAAGCCTCCCGCTGGTGCCGGCTCCCACATAAATAACCCTTCCATGGTTCTTTATTGTTTCCACCATACGTTCTGCTATCATAGCAATTTTGTCCAGATTTGGAAAAATGCTTTCGTATGACCGGATATCAGCAGTATGTATTAGCTCCGCGATTTCCCTAGAATTCATAGAAGCTATACCGTTAGAATATATGTTAATATCTTCTGTTTTATCACACATTTCAGCCACTATAACAATTATTTCAAATTATTTACAAATACGCCAGACACCATAGTATCTGTGATCATTCCTGCATCGTCCATAAAGCATAAATCTGCCACCATGCCAGAGGATACATTACCGGTATTCAATCCGAGCAATTGAGCTTGATTATATGATAATAACTTTGAAATATTATTTGCTGTAATTCCAAGTCCTCTTAGATTTTTATATGCCTGCTTCATTTCCAAAATACTTCCAGCGATGGTGTTTGTATCCTTTATCCACGCAACTCCATCTTTTATTATAATATTCAGCCCGCCAAGTTTTGCTTCATTATTTTCTGTTCCTCCTATGGATAAAGAATCTGTGATTTCAATGACATGGTTATAATCTACGTTATTAATCATAATTTCTATGGCTTCCCTTGAAACATGATGGAAGTCAGAAATAATTTCTAGATACGCATTTTTAGATAAAAGACCTGCCCCTACAACCCCGGGATTTCTGTGGTCAAATTGTGTCATAGCATTGTAGAAATGTGTCATTAACCTAACTCCAGATAGGAGAGCATTGTTTGCTGTGATGTAATTCGCATCAGTATGCCCTATAGATACTATGATTCCATTCCTAGAAAATAATTGCATTGCATCGTCGAAATTTTTGAGCTCAGGTGCAATATCTATTATTCTGAGAACTCCCCTGCTATATTTGATAATATTGTTTATTTCATCAATATCTATATCTCTTATATATTCTGGATTGTGTGCCCCCTTTCTTGATATATTAATGTACGGACCCTCGCTTCTTGCACCGAGAATTCGTGCCTCACCGGGAGATTGATTTTGCATTGCATATTTTACATTATCAATGAATTTAAAAAATTGGTCGAGCGGCAGAGAAACACAGGTAGGTATAAATGAGGTAACACCATTTTTGGCCAGCATTTTTGCCCAGTAAAGGATTTCCTCGGAGGATGCGGTAGAAGCATCAATGCCAAAGTATCCATGGGTGTGTATATCTATAAATCCAGGAAGTACTATGTCATTGTGATGATCCAGGATATTGGAATAAACTGGCTTATCACTCAGGCTTTCTATTTTATCCTTATTTATATTTATATATGACTTCCCAACAATTCCTGCAGGTGTTACAATATTTTTGCACTTTATACTAAATTGATCCATAATTAAACTTAATTGTGTAGATATATAAATATTTACTTTATGTTGGATAGTGATTCTTAAACAAAAATCTTTCCATTTCATGAGACATTTATCATAGACCTCTTATAATAATTATGCTTTCTTCTTCTATAGGTTTCCTTAAGATTCTTTAAAAATCCTCTGTAATATTCCCTGAAGCTGCTGTCATTATTCCATTTATCCAAAAACTGCATTGGTGAATAGTAATCCAATGTAGAATGCGGCCTTATATTATTATAATCATGGAATGCCTTTTCTATGATTATTTTGCCATCATTAAAATTGTTGATTTCATTGATCCGTATATAATCAGCCTTAATTGAATTATTGAAGCTTTCAATATCACCATTATCCTCCGGTGTTTCCCTTTCTATGTATTCATGGTTAATTCCCATTATTTTAAGATAATTATTGAACTCCCTAGAAATATACTGTGGACCGTTATCTGTTCTTAATGTAATATTTTCAGGCAATTTTCCATTGAACTTCCTTATAATAGCATCATACATTGCATTTATTGCATCCCTAGATGTGCATGATGTGTTATAGTTATAGCCATGCCATTCCCTGGAAAATGCATCCTTAATAAACATTAAATATTTATTTCATTATTGTTGGAATATAAGTTATATCTGTTTCTATCAGCATTTCAGGCTTATCAGCCTTTAACAGCTTCAGTTCCCTTCTGTTCTTATGGCTATGCACTGGAAGTGTCAGATTGTTGTCCTTCATTATTTTATATACAGTTTTCCTGGCTATTCTTATGCCTGAATTCCTCAATAATGCCCAGATCCTGTTATAGCCATAGGTTATTCTTTCCTTGCATGGTTCTATTATTTTATTAATGATACTATTATCAATCGTTGCTGAAGTTCTTCCATATTCAATGTTTTCATGCTTTCTCCTGTAATAGTATGTTATCCTGTTAATTCCAGAATAATAGCATGCATTGCTTATTTTCATTCCATTGTTATGCATCTCATCCACTGAACTCACCTTTTCCTCCTCATATAATTTTTTTTAATATTTCATTTGCTATTGCCATCTCACCTATTATTGACTTTAATTTTTCATTCTCTTTAATTAAGGACTTATCAGGATCCTTTCCTTCCAATCCCTTTTTGCCTCCTTCTAAAAACTGTTCCTTCCATTTGTAAAATAGTGATACTGCTATTCCATGGTTCCTGCATATTTCTGCTATTGTAATATTTGGATTCTGGAATGATTCCATTATAATATTGAATTTCTCCTCACTTGTATATATTCTTCCAGGCATTTTACATTACCCCCTTTATATGTTTATATAAATCATTCGTTATATATATCTCTTTAGATGTGTTTAACTTTAAACTATCCATAACCAAGGATGCCATATATAGAAAATAAATCTAAATCCATGGAAAGGGGGGATCTTCAGGAACTTGTAAGGAATATCTGGAATACAAGGAGCAATAAAACTGCAAATGAATATATTAAA
>JAKAAK010000188.1 GCA_021797025.1 Thermoplasmata archaeon | reverse complement strand
CCCTTGAATTACTGGATGTTGCCCGTTCAGTCTAACTTTTGCAGTATACTTCCAAGCACCTTCAAACCATTCATCATTGCATTAATGCCAGCTGATACCTCCGGATCTTTTAACATAGCCAGAAGTTTGAGTGCTGATAATGCCTGTGGCTTTGAAGCTCCATCTTCCATAGATTCCGCGATGCCCTGTGAATTGAATGCTATTGCCTTTACAACATCCGCCATTTTGCGATTTGACAGCATAAACAGAAGTGCAAACAGTGTATTCCCTGACCTTGCAAAGGTTTCCATTGAATCTTTTGAAGTAAAGGCTTTCGCGAAGAAATCAAGATTGTCCGGTATTACATTTTCATTTATGGAATTGAGGGCATCCACGATGCCAGCACCCTTTAACTTTTCAAGCAGTTTCATAAATGCCATTACAACATCAGCGTTTTCTTTTATGGCTTTCTCAATATCTGCTATGCCCACATTGCTGCTTTCATTCTTTTCAATCCCTGCCATTTATATCATCCCCCTTATTATTGATGAAAAATATGTATCCCCCGATATATATTTCAAAAAATAATCCGGGGTTGATGCAAAATTCACTGATGGTTTTGAATTGTAATCAAATGAGAGAGTGAAACCACGCTGTTCCGCATATATGCTGGAACATCCCATGAAACCGTCGAATTTAGTGTCAGAGATAACACCATCTGATTCTGATGCTATCCTTTCCGCTACATATGCGGCTTCTGAATGACCAAGTGCCCCAACTTTCATGGGGAAATTAGCTGCGTCGCCAACAGCAAAAATATTGTCATAATCAGAATATGCCAGGGTAAATTTATCCACATCGACATATCCTGAATCTCCCGCCATACCGGAATCTGAAAGGAACTTCTGACCCCTGTGCGGTGGTATGAGCACCAGTTTATCGTATTGAAGTGATTCTCCATTTGAGGAAACAATAGAATTTTTCTCAGGTTCAATATGTTCTGTTTTGAAATCCGGTATAAAATTAATATTATGATCTTCAAAACCTTTCCTTACAAAGTCTGATACAGATTTGAATGGCAGTACATCTTTCATGGGTACGATAAGGGTCAATTCACTATTTTCCCTTATACCCTTATTTCTCAGGAGAAGGTCAAGCCCGAACATAAATTCACCGGGTGCTACAGGGCATTGGAAGGGTGTACTTGCAGGCCCAACAACAATTTTTCCTCCTTTGAATCCTTTTAACATTTTCTTTAACCTGAGGACGTTATCAATGTCATAAAAATGATATACATCAGGGCTGTATCCTGGAACATCTTCCGGGACAAGCCTATCTCCCGTAGCTATTACAAGGTAATCGTATGTAAGTTTCTGCCCGTTATCCAGCACTACGGAACGGTTTGCTGGGTCTATCCTGGTCGCAAGAGCTTTTATCCTTTTAATGCCATAGTTTATAAGAAAATCTGTAGGCTTGATTGAATCCCTGTAATCTATTCCGTTGAAAGGTATAAGTACACCTTCAGGTTTAAAATATGTTTTTTCGGAATTGCCTATAATGGTTATATTTACATCTTTGCCTGTATGCATTCTCAACTTGTTTGCCGTTATTATTCCGGCATTGGCGTCACCAATAATAAGTACATTAGTAGTGTCCATACATCAATAGTATACATCTATATTTAACTTCTAACCCTCGCTAATGCATATATTTTATGCACTATATATGCCAGGTTTCCCAATAACTATTCATTTCTTGCCCGGTATCTTTGTAGAGTATCATAAAACTCAAAAATTATGTATATGTTTATATAATTCTAAATAGTTATATATCCTCAGATTATGTATAATTATTGGATGATGATATTATGGTAAAATTAGATACTAATCTGCTGAATAATTCCGGGAATGAGATACTTTTTTTATTGAGTAATGAGGCTATAGCCAGAGGAGCTGTAGAAGCTGGAGTTAGAATAGCAACAACATATCCGGGCACTCCATCCAGTGAGGTGGGAGATACACTTTCACTTATAGCAGACAAATCTGGAATGAAATTTCAATTTTCTATTAATGAGAAAGTTGCTATAGAAACAGCATTTGCAGCATCTATTTCCGGGAAAAGGTCGATGGTGTTTATGAAGCATGTTGGTTTAAACGTAGCATCTGACCCTTTCATGAGCATTGCATACACAGGCGTCAGGGCAGGCATGGTAGTAATGTCAGCAGATGACCCTTCCATGTATTCCTCACAGAGCGAACAGGACAACAGGCATTACGCAGAGCTTGCACATGTGCCTATGATTGAACCTTCAAATCCCCAGGAAGCAAAGGATTTTCTTGTACTTGCCTTCGATCTGTCTGAAAAGTTTAAGTTGCCTGTATTGTTCAGAACTACTACGAGGGTAAGCCATATGCGTGGGGCTGTGAAACTCGGTAAAATCAGGGAAGGTCAGCAGGATACAGGCGTCTTTATCAGGGACATACATGAATTTGTTTGCCTGCCCTCAAATTCATACACACTCAAGGAGAAGCTTATTGAAAAAGAACATGAATTGAAAAAAGAATCAGAACTATCACCTATGAATAGAATTATAAAAAATGGCACCGATGAATATGGCATAATTGCATCCGGAGCTGCGTATAATTCTGTAATGGATGTTATTTCCGAATATGACCTTAATATAAGCGTCCTGAAACTTGGATTCACCAACCCGTTGCCGGAAAGTGTTATTGTTAAATTTATATCAGATAATAAAAAAGTAATAATCGTCGAGGAACTTGACCCCTATCTTGAATATAAAATCAGGACTATTGCCCAGATGAATAAACTGGATTCCACAATATTCGGAAAACTTGATGGATATTTCAGTGAAAGCCACGAATTTACACCAGATACAGTAGCGCATTCACTTTCCAGGATTATGGGTTTTGCCGTTCAGGATGTGCCTGAGAATAAACTGGTGCTCCCGGCAAGGCCACCAGTGCTCTGCCCTGGATGCCCACACAGGGCAACATATTATGCTGTCAAGAGGGCAGTTAAGATGATGAATAAAACCGATACAATATATGCGTCAGATATAGGATGTTATTCACTCGGGCTCTATGACCCCTATGAAGAAGCTGATACAATGATCTCCATGGGTTCTTCCATAGGAATGGCTAACGGATTTGCAATGTCCACAAAACAGAAAGTTATTGCATTTATAGGGGATTCAACGTTTTTCCATTCAGGAATACCGCCATTGATAAACGCTGTACACAATAAGCTTAATATGCTTGTGATGGTACTTGATAATGGAACTACTGCAATGACAGGCCAGCAGCCTAATGCCGGGGAAAATTTCAGCCCGACAGGTGAGGAATTACCACCAGTGTCTATTGAAGAGATTGTTAAAAGCATAGGAGTTGATGATGTCCATATAGTTGACCCATATGATATAAAGGAAACATTAAAGGCAGTAACACAGGCGTTGAGGAATAACACAGTTTCGGTGATTGTAGCGCGCAGGGAATGTGCAATTCTTAGAGACAAAGCTATGCAGAAAACTCACAAAATTATTACATATGCTGTTAACCAGGACAAATGCGGTAAATGCATGAACTGCGTGGAAAATTTTACATGCCCTGCAATCTCGATAGAAGATGGAAATATTAAGATAGATTCCAATATATGCGATGGGTGTGGGGTATGTGCTGAACCTTATGTTTGCCCGTTTAAAGCTATAGAGGTGGCACAATGAAGACATTTAATATTATTATTACTGGAGTGGGTGGTCAGGGCATTATCACTGCCGGTACCCTGATATCGGAGGCTGCAATTAAAATGGGGCTTAATGTGGTAATGTCTGAAATACACGGGCTTTCACAACGTGGTGGATCAGTTAATGTAGAAGTAAGGATCGGTGATGCCTACGGTCCTATTTCACCCCGGAGAAAATTTGATCTGGTAATCGGATTTGAACCGATTGAGACCATGAGAATTTTAAGCACAATTAACAGTGATGCCAGGGTAATTATGAATAAGGAAAAAATAACGCCAATATCTGTTAGCCTGAAAGATGCAGAATACCCTGATGTCAACGGTATGGCATTGCTTATCCCTGGCATAAAAAGGATCTATGAAATTGATGCAGGCAATATAGGCAAACAGGCAGGTTCTTTCAGGTCAGCCAATACAGTTATGATAGGTACAGTGCTTTCTCTTGGGATACTTCCAGTTGATGAAAGAAGTATAGTTGAGGCATTGAATGATCGGTTCAGCGGGAAGATGCTCGATATAAACCTCAAGGCTATGAAGCTTGGAATGGAAGCAATGGAAAAAATGGATGCATCTCTCTAACCTGTAGAACGATGGAATGTGGCAGGAATAAGGGATTAGAATATTCATATATATTGCTATACAAACTGTGCCTGGCGGAAAAATATAAGTAAAAACATATATTAGAATAAAATATCTGATAGATGGGAAAAGCGTATATAGTAGGGTGTGGCCCGGGAAACAAAGATTTGCTTACAATTAAGGCAATTAAAATTATTAAAAATGCTGATGCCATAATATATGACCACCTTGTAAATCCTGAAATACTTGATTATGCCACTCCTGGCACCAGAAAAATCTATGTGGGTAAAAAACCATACGTTAAACGGATATCCCAGGAAGAAATAAATAAAATTATTGTAAATGAAGCATTAAAATACCGGACCGTGGCCAGGCTAAAGGGAGGAGATCCATTTGTTTTCGGGCGCGGGGGAGAAGAAATCGAGGAATTGATTAAAAATAATATAGAATATGAGATTATACCGGGCATTTCATCCCTGACAGGAGTTCCTGAATCTGCAGGCATTCCACTGACACATAGAGACGTAAATCATGGCATAATTGTAACAACAGGCAACAGTGTGGAAAATTTAAATATACCGGATTGCAGGGCTTTTAACTGCAGAATGTATACACTGGTTATATTCATGGGTGCACACAATCTCAGAGATATAGTATCAAGGCTCATGTCATCAGGATATGACTCTGCCCTGCCTATCGCCCTTATAGAAAATGGGACTTACAATTACCAGAAGACATATACCGGAAAACTTGGAAATATAGACTATTCATATGATGATTCCCCATCGCTCATAGTTATAGGTGATGTTGTAGGGTACCATGAAAAGTTCTCCAGATCAGAACATAGAATTTATTCAGGGAAAATTGTAACACTATTATATGATCTGTATGCCCCGGATACAGATGACCTGGAAAATAAGGGAATCACTGTATTCAAGATACGCTGCGCAGATGTATTTCCGGGCAATATGCAAACTGCACAGCTTTATGGGAAAAATATTGCATTTTATGGCTGTTACACGGACATGTTAATGGATATACTCCGCTCCAGCGGATTTGATTTGAGATGGCTGGGAAAAATTGCAACAGATTCAACCGGAAAAGCATTGCTTCAAAATTACGGAATATTTGATACCGTTGATATTTCAGAATCCGGAAATGATTATATATGGATAGGTTCCGGAAAAGAAAAAGAATTACAGGCCGTGCAGGTAAAGCCTCTGGAAATGGGAAGCTATATAGATGATTATGTTAAAAAATCTAATCTTGTAATAATAGGTGGACAATCAGATACTTTGCCGGAAGGAATAGAGATAAAGGATGGAGCCGGAGTAATCAGGATTGAATATCCATATGATGGGTTGTACAGCAAGGTTATGTCGTATTTTGGTGGCAGCGATGAAAAGAATTAATATAGTGGGTGTTTTTCCTGGAAGGCCGATCAATCCAGAAGCTGAGAAGTGTATCATGGGAAGCCAGGTGATATTTTCCGGCAGGCGCAATCTGGAATTAATTCCCAAAACTCCGGCACAGGTTTTTAATATAGGTCCCATGAAACAGTTTACACGTGATCTGGCAAATACACTGGCAGACAATAAAACAGTTACAGTGGTAGCATCCGGAGACCCTTTATTTTTTGGCATCGGAAAATATATAACAGAACATTATGATCCTGATGATATCTATATTGTCCCTGAAGTAAGCTCACTGCAGGTAGCCCTGTCCAGGCTGGGGATGGGCGCAGGCCATATGGTTGCAATAAGTTTGCACGGGCGGAAAATAAAAGGGCTCGCACAGAAAATCAGGAATAAAAGGAAAATTGCAATATTCACTGATGGAAATAATACGCCTTCAAGGATAGCTGAATACATGGCCGGTTTCGGGCTGGTAGATTACTCGTCATATATTCTGGAAAGGCTTGGATATGAAGATGAGTCCATTTCTAAATATAAAATTAAAGAATTAATAGGCAAAGAATTCAATGATTTGAATATAATGATTTTAACTAAAGATAGCAATGGCAAAATTCCACTCCCTGATGATGGATTGCTTTTAAGAAAAAATAACAAAA
>JAKAAK010000012.1 GCA_021797025.1 Thermoplasmata archaeon | reverse complement strand
ATAACCACTATTCTGGATAATGCTTATTACGAGTTCTCCGGGGAAAATTATACAGACCTGGTAAAAAAGTATCATAACCTTATAATACTCAGGACATTCTCGAAGGCATTCAGCATGGCGGGCATGCGTGTGGGTTATGGAATGGGGTCAGCCGACCTCATGGCAGATTTAAAAAAATTGCAGGCACCCTTCTACATGAACATCATGTCCGCAAAACTGGCAGAAATTATGATTGAAAATTATAAACTGGTTGAAGATAATATAAAGTATATAGTAAACGAGAGAGAAAGGGTTTACAGCGAATTAAAGGATATAACATATAAAAGCGATGCAAATTTCCTGATGCTGAAAAAGGACCTCTTTGATTACATGGCAGAAAGGGGAATACACATAAGGAAGCTTCCACTGGTGAAGGACAGATCAAGAATCACTATCGGAACCAGGGAAGAGAATGACAGGGTAGTCTCCGCAATCAAGGATTATATGGAAGAATAAACTCAGTGCTTTCCCTCACGGAATTTAAGTACATTTTTATTTTTGATATCCGACATCATATAATAATTGAATGAGTCTATCAGCGCATCCTCTGGCACCATGCCTATGAATTCGGAACCGGCTATTGATATGCCGTATCTGGCTGCTTCTGTTTTAACGGCCTCAAAGATCCGGTACAGCGGGTTTTTCCTGTAATTCACAAGGTTCATGGATATTTGAACCATTTTCTTCTCCTCGATAAATAATGCCAGTGATTTTACATATGCAAAACCACCATCCCTTGCCCTGATGGCCGATGCGATCTTCCTTCCCGCTTCCATATTATCCGTATTCAGGTATATGTTCCATGCAATCAGGATATCCCTGGCACCCATTATTGTGGCGCCTGCTTTTCCCACTCTGAATGGGCCATAGTCAGGAATATATTTTCCTGATCCGATCGATTCACGGAGCTGCTCTATCTGGAAACTCTTATTTCTTATGTTTTCAAGGCGCTTTCTTTCCGGGGAGAGTGCAGAATTAGCGTACATGAATACAGGAATGCCCAGTCCGTCACCCACAAGTTTTCCCACATCATTGGATATTTTTATGCATTCATCCATTGTTGTATCCTCCAGCGGTATAAAGGGCATGACATCTGTGGCTCCGAATCTGGGGTGTACCCCGGTATGCACATCCATATCTATATTTTCTGCTGCAACTTTTATGAGGTGGTAAGCAAGTTCAGCGGCATGTTCCAGTGTTACAACTGCGGTGATAACGCTTCTGTTATGATCATAATCCATTTCAGTATCGAGGAGTTCAGCACCATTTGTGTCCCTGACAGCATTTTCCAGAAGGGCGATGACATCCCGGTTTCTTCCATCACTGAAATTCGGAACCATTTCAACAAGCTTCATGCAGATTCATGATAAATAGGAATATTAAACTATGCGGGAGCATCACTGGAATCCTGTTTTTTCAACTACGAAATTCCTAAAAGATTCTGTTTCCATCATGCTGCATATTGCATCGATATCACCGGTTGAGGGCCTGTCCCTGTCCAGGGGTTTTACTATTGTTCTTATTTTATTATATATGGCCATTGTAGCTTTTGAAGGTTCTAATTTCCTGAATTCAAGTGATTGGGCACCCAGAAGATATTCTATTGCTATGATTGCTTCCACATTTCTGTTAATGTCCACAAGCTTCAAGGCTGCATTTGTGCCCATGCTTACATGATCTTCCTGATTTGCCGATGTGGGTATTGTATCTGCCGAATTTGGGTGCGCCAGTGTTTTATTGACATTGCACAGTGCAGCCGCTGTGTACTGTGGTATCATGTATCCGGAATTCAGGCCGTAATCACCCACAAGGAATGGCGGAAGACCGCTCAGGTTTGTATCAACAAGACGTGCAAGGCGCCTCTCAATCATATTCCCGAAATCGGTCATGGCAATAGCAAGAAAGTCAGATGCCATTGCTACAGGCTCACCATGGAAGTTCCCTGTTGATATATAGTCATCATCTAACAGCAATGGATTATCAGTTGCAGAATTTATTTCCGTTGATAGTACCTTCCGGACATATTCTATCGTGTCCCATACTGCACCATATACCTGGGGAGTGCATCTCAGGGAATAAGCATCCTGCACCTTTGTTTTTCTTGCATTTTCAACTATGGCACTATCCTTGAAGAGATTCCTCAGAGATTTTCCAATGATCTGCTGCCCCTCATGGGGCCTTGATGCAAGAGCCCATTCAGTAAATGCCCGGTCGGTTCCGGAAAGCCCTTCGAATGCCAGTGAAAATGATCCAAGGGCTTCTGATACCAATCTCTCAGATTTTTTGATTTCAAGTGCAAGTATGCCACAGATTACCGATGTACCATTTATAAGGGCTACACCCTCCTTCTCGGCATAGCTGTATGGTTTTTTCCCGAGCTGTTTGAACACTTCACCTGAGTTCATTCTTTTGCCATTGTAAAAGACATCCCCCTCTCCCATTATTGCAAGGCCTATATGGGCCAGCGGTGCAAGATCTCCACTAGCGCCAACTGAACCATACCGGGGAACTACAGGAATTATATTTTCATTGATCATGAAGAGTATAAAGTGCAACAGGTCTTCCGATACACCGGAATAACCCTTCGCCAGCGTATTTGCCCTTATGAGCATTATAGCTTTCACGGTTCTTTCATCCAGTGGTTTACCGGTTCCGGCCGAATGGCTCCTGATAAGGTTTATCTGAAGCTGCACTATATTATGTTTTTCAACGTTCACATTGAGAAGGGATCCGAAACCGGTATTGACACCGTATACCGGCTTTCCTGATTCCAGTATTTTCATTAAAGATTTCTTGGATTTCCTTATCTGATTCAGAGCGGAATCTGCTATTTCAGCCTTTTCACCACCATCAACTACTGCTATTATGTCCTCTATGCTCAGACTATTTCCATCAATGTAAATCATGATAATTACAATGCCAGATTGTATATTAAACTACGCCACAGAAAAAAATCAGGATAAATATTAAGATAATAATTTATATATTTACTCTTATTCATCTTTTGGCTCGAGCTTCTCCCTGAGTATTGATGTTATATACTTTGCCGCAACACTGAATTCAAGCTTGGGTGGCATAGGAGTTTCATCTGTTTCTGTTATGACATCAAGCACTGTGGGTCCTTTTGAAACAAAAAACTCATCCATTTTACTTTCCAGGTCTTCCGGATTTTCCAGTCTTATCCCTGTAGCCCCGGATGCTTCTGCAAGCCTGGCGAAGTCGGGATTGTAAAGATCAACACCGTACTCAGGGTATCCCATTACTTCTTCCTCAAGTTTTATCATGCCGAGAATACTATTATCAAACACAAACAGCTTGACAGGAAGTTTATATTTCATTGCTGTAATAATTTCCATGGATGTCATTGCAAAACTGCCGTCACCGATGATTCCGTATACAGGCTTACCAGAGGCCAGGGCAAGGCCTATTGATCCGGGTATGCCTGCACCCATGGTACCCAACCATGATGAAAAGAAGAATTTATTGTTGCGCTTTGCCTCTATGAACCTGTTGACCCAGAGTGTGACGTTCCCGGTATCGCCTATTATAATATCATCATCTTTCAAACGGCGGGATATGGCATCTGCAACTACCTCTGCCCTTAATGGCTTTCTCAGGTCTGATATTTTTTTCTGCATGTCGCTGGCCCATTTATCACGTTCACCCTTCATTTTAGAATAATACTTGTCCTGTTTCTCCTCAACGTTTATATTATCGAGGAAATATTTTATATCGCATAAATAGGAATAATCGGCCTTCATAATTCTGTTCAGGTCTTCTATCCTGTTATTAACCTGTATATTTTTCACCTTTTTCAGGAATGCCGTATATGGAAACACCGTTCCAAGGAATATAATCAGATCTGAATTATCTATGGCTTTGACGGAGGGTTTTGTGCCCAGTAACCCGATTCCTCCCATAATCTTCTCATCACTGTCAGGTAAAGTTCCCTTGCCATTCAGTGAATAGACAATGGGAGCACCGATTTTTTCAGCAAATTTATTGATTTCTTCTGAGTATTGCCTGGCGCCACCCCCTATGAATATTAATGGCCTGCTGCTGGAATTAATCAATTTCTCTGCCTCCTCAATACCATCAGGCTGGTATGAAACGGGATTTATATAATACGATAAGTCTTCCTCCCTGCATTCCTTCTTCAGGATATCAACGGGCATGTCTATATGGCCTACACCACCATTTATTATTGCCTCCTTGCATGCTTTCCATACAAGAAACTGTGCATTATCTGGATTCACTATTCTTGCGTTGAAAACGGAAACATCATCGAATAGCTTTACAAGATCTACTTCCTGGAAATATTCATGCCCAAGGAGATCTGTCTCTATCTGGCCGGTCAGTGCTATAACAGGAACGTGCTGCATCTTGGCATCATAAAGTCCATTCAGGAGATGGATGGACCCCGGGCCGGAAGTGCCCATGCACGCAGATAGCTTACCAGAATATTTTGATTCGAAGGATGCGCTGAGTGCTCCGCCCTCTTCATGGCGTACCTGGATATAATCGATATCATGATTTCTCCTTATTGCATCAACAATGGGATTCAGGGAATCTCCCGGTATTGCATAAATCCTCTTTACACCGAAATTTACCAGTGTTTTAACAATTATATCTGCCACTGTTGTCATAATTTAATATTTAGTTATCATTTAAATTATTTTTGAATTTTTAATAATATTTATGTTTTAAAATAAAATGTATTTTATACAATATCATGAACAATATTGGAAATTTCACTTGAAGACTTATAATATTATGAAATAAACATTAAATAATCATAACATATATATTTTTATGAGCTTTGATCTTGTACTTGAGGATGGGAACGTTTTTCTCAACGGCGAACTACGCAGAACTTCCATAGGAATAAAAGATGGAAAAATTGCGGCTTTGGGAATTATATCAGAATTTTCTGGCAATTACAAAAAGATTGATTTATCTGGCAAACTGGTAATACCCGGTGGTGTTGATCCGCACACGCATATAGAAGGGTATTCCAGGGTGGGAACCATAAAAAACGGAACGGAATCGGCTGCCATAGGAGGGACTACCACTGTCCTGGATTTTTCACAGGCAAATAAGAATGAGGATACGGTTGCCGCTGCTGCATCCAAGATTAAACGCTTCTCTGAGAACAGCCCGCTGGATTTCACCATAAAGCCCATGATGGTCACAGAGGACTTCAGTTCCCCTGAAAGGCTGGATACTATATTTTCCGAATTGTCCAAAATGAGGGTAATGGCGGTAAAAATATTCACAACATATAAAAATCTGGGTAGATATGCAAATAATTATCAGATACTTCAGGGTATGAATACTGCAAAAAAATACGGGATAATGGTTCAGATTCATGCAGAAAACAACGATTTCCTTGAAGGCAATATGGATGCTCTCCTGAAAGAGGGAAAAACCGGTGCTGAATACCATGCTCTGAGCAAACCACCTGTAAGTGAGGATGTTGCTGTGGCAGACTCTGCAGTAATGGCAGGTGATTCCGGGGCAAAGGTATACTGTGTCCACCTATCTACAAGAAACTCACCGGAAATTATAGATAGTGCCAGAAAGCGTGGTGTGAACATATACGGTGAAACATGCCCACAGTACCTCATACTTGATGATAGTTTCCTCAATGGAAAAGATGGAAATCAGTACATATGCAGCCCACCACTCAGAAAGAAGGAGGATAATGAATTGATGTGGAATGCAATTTCAACCGGAAAAATACAGGCAGTAGGATCTGATCACGTTCCATTCCTTTTGGAGCAGAAAATGGGTCTGCCGTTCAATAAGGTGCCAAATGGAATACCGGGCATAGAAACAAGGCTGCCGTTATTATTTTCTGAAGGAGTCCAAAAGGGCAGAATCACACTTAGCAAATTTGTAGATGTCATAAGCACATCACCGTCAAGAATATTCAACCTCTACCCCCGGAAGGGTACAATTTCTATTGGAAGTGATGCTGATATAACGGTAATAGACCAGAAGATGGAGCATGGCTTAAGATCAGAAGACCTTCATATGGGAACAGATATAGCAATATACAGCCACATGAAAACTAAAGGCTGGCCTGTGTTGACAGTAGCAGGCGGTGAAATAATAGCTGAGAATGATGTTTTTACCGGGCATGGAAGAAAAGGTAATTTCCTGGGAAAAGAGGTGGAATAAATGGAGGATAATGATAGAATTAAAAAAATCCTCATTGAACAGGGTTCAATTGGAAGGGAAAACGGAAAAAAAATATCCAGCTATGGAGAACTGAGCATAAACGACGGCGTCACAAGGCCGGCAGGAACTGATCTTGATAAGAAAACCAGGGATTATTACACAGAACTCTGCAAAAAAAATGGATTCGACCCGTTTGTGGATGTTTTTGGCAACATATTTGTAACAATTGAGGGCACGGACCCCGGAATAATTATGATGGGATCACATCTAGATTCTGTTGTCCACGGAGGTATGTTCGATGGTGCCATGGGTGTATTCAGTTCCTTTGAGGTGTTACTGAGATTAAAGGAATCAGGATATAAAAATAGAAAGACCATTGTTGTTGCTGCATTCACCGGGGAGGAGGGTTCCGCCTTCCACCAGCCGATGCTCGGAAGCAATGGCTTTACAGGAAATATTCCGAAGGAAAAACTCTGGGCAATAAAAAATAGGGATGGCATGGATTTCAAATCGGCCATGCAGAGGATAGAATACCTGGGGGATTCAGAATTTCCGGGGAAGCCCGAATATTACCTGGAATACCATATAGAGCAGGGTCCGGTGCTTGAAGAAAAGAAGAAGCAGATAGGCATAGTTACATCAATTACCGGTCAGTGTGTGCTGTCAGTGGAGGTACACGGGACACAGGGGCATTCCGGTACCACACCCATGGAGATGAGAAACGACGCACTTGTTAGGGCTGCGGACATTATTGCGATGGTAGACAGAACTGCCAGAGAAGCATCTGCCAAATACAAAAACCATAGCGTTGGAACTGTTGGTGAGCTTTCTGTTGACCCCGGAAGATTTAATGTCATACCCGGATATGTTTCAATGAAAATAGACCTCAGGAGCGAGCATGGTGATAGCCTTGCATATATGAAAAAGGGCGTTATATCAGAACTTGAAACGCAGAAGAACGGCGTAAAGATTGATTACACTATTGTTACCGAGGTGGAGCCATCTATAATGTCACCGGAGGTAATGGAGGCAATCAGGTCATCTGTAAAATCATTGGGATTCAGCTATATGGATATGCCCAGTGGTGCAGGACATGACACAATACCCATTTCAAAAATATCAAAGGCTGGCATGATCTTTGTGCCCAGTATAAAGGGATTGAGCCACACACCCCTTGAATGGACAGATTTTGAGGATGTGGAAAGGGGGCTTGAAGTGCTGGAAGGTGCAGTAAAAAACCTGGATAAAATATGATTTAAATTTATACGCAATATTTTCCTTCAATATTGATGTAAGTGTGAAAATCTATAAAATCAAATAAAAAGAAATTAAGCCGCATACATCAAAAGGTAAATTGATAAATATGTGAACAATATAATAGTTAATTATGGAATTTACAGAAAGGGAAAAGAATGTTTGCAGGATAATATGTGATTCCGAAACGATTAGATTCACTGATATCAAGAAAATAAGCGGACTTCATCAGGAAATCCTTTCAAGGACATTAAAAAGAATAGATAATGATTGCAATATATCAAAGTCCAGTGAAGGTTATAAATGCAAGGATACCGGCTATAGTAGCTGCTGTGTACATAAATAAATTAGTCAATAAATAAGATGAATGCATCTATTGAATGATGAGAAAATGGATGGAAAGAAAGTGATACAGAAGGATAATGGCGTTGAAATTATAATGCCTGAAAATACAGATATTGACGAGGTTAATGATGTTATAAGATCATGTGCTTCCGGCAAAAGCTCATGCTGTTCTTCCAGTTTTTTAAGTGAAAATAAAGTAGGAGTATATGAACAGTATGGCAAAACTGTAATAAAAATAACAGGCAATATTAAAAAGGAGGAAATAGAAAATAAAATAAATAGCTGCTCATGCTTTGATAAATAAATTTTATATTTTGATGTGTATTTTTTCCCCGGTATATTTATGTGAATAATTTATATGTAACTGATTGCATAAAAATTATAGAGTAAATTTACCAACATCCTCCAGTACCTGTGGTTTTTTGGCCCTGTAATAGAGGTACGATACAACTATGAACACGAAGTATAATCCCGATATGTAGGATGCGTAATTGAGCGGAGGTGGCGGAGCGGGATAAACCACGTATACTATAGCCACAAACAGCGCAATGGCAACTGCCCATGGAATTATAAGGTGCTGGATTATTTTCAGTGTCCCATTACGTTTATGGTAGAAACCAAGACCGATTCCTGATATGGCGTGATTTGAAAAGCTGAAGATGGAATTGCTTATGATCAGGAACAGGCTTGCAGTAAGAGGACCAAGAATAAGGCCAGAAACTATCGCTATAGTTATGCTGAGCAGCCCGGTGAATATGACCAGGTTTCCTGGAACTTTATGTTTATTTATCCTGGTGAATACTTCAGGGAACAGGAGTTTATCCCTTGAATAGGCATATGAAGTTCTCACTGTGCTATTCATAAATCCTACACCAGAAGAATTGAAACTGTTAATTATAAACAGTGCAAAGATTGCAGCCACTGCAAGACCCAGGTATTTTGTATATACATATATTCCAGGATCAGAAAGATTTGCATAATTGAACATGTTGCCGACCCCATACACCACTGACTGGGCATATGAGCTTATTATTATAACTGCCCCTATCATTGCTGCAAGTATTCCCAATGCCAGAGGTATATTTTTCCTGGGATTTTTAGTTTCCTCGGCCACCGGAACTACAGAATTGAGTCCGCCGAATGTTGCAATTCCGAGAATCATTTCCACGGCAATGTCTGTATAGTTGAAATGAACTGCGGATGCTGTAAAAGGTAAAATAGAGTTGTTGGGGCCTGCGATGATTATGAGTGCTATGGACGTGCCTATCAGAAATATAAACTCCGCCATGCCTGTATACAGAACGTATTTCAATGATAGTTTCACCCCGAAATAACTGAGCGCCGTGGTTTCCCCAATAACTATTATGGTCAATGGTATCCATATCCAGGGATATGCGGCTGCTAATGCCGGATCAAGCGCATAGAGAAATGCGGTGAGGCCCAGCATGGCAAATCCTGTGTACCCCAGGAGATAGTAATAATAGTAGGAAACACCTCCATAAAATGAAAGAAACTTCCCCGCTTTTTTGAATGCCTTCCTGTGGAATGCCGCCCATGAATATGCCGAAGCAACTTCCTTCGACCATTCATATGTAATGAGAGTCATACCACTGTAGATAATAAACGCCAGGACTATTACAAGCGTCATTGAACTCCCCACGGCGCCTGCTATACCTACAAAAAATAATGCAGTAACAGCAGCAGGGCCGTTGGTTCCCAATCCCTGTGCCAGCGCCTGCCACATGCTTAATGTATTTGTTGCAAGCCCCGATTTAGATTCTGTATCATCCATATGAATAAAACTATATGTACTATTTAAGCTTAATGCTGATATTGAGAAATATTTATTCTATAAAAGAAATCTAAATGGAATATCGGTTAGAAAATAATATATAATATAGAGTTTAAGATGCTTGCGTGTCATAGTTTTCGGTAATCAATACAGAATCGTATGGTAGTTCGGAGAAGTCAATGCATATTTTAATGGTATCCGTTCCAAAATTTTTATTGCATTACTGTTAACAATCTTCAATATTTACTGCAGAATAAATTGAATAACAAATTAATGATGCGAGATATACGGTTTTGTGCTCAATTGCATATATTCAAAATAGAAAAAATCAATTGCATGTTATTGAATTTTATTGAAATATTCCTTGAGAATCCTGAATGTAAGCCCGTAAATAACATATCCGGAATATAGATAACTTTCATTTTGCAGAACGAGATTTTTTTCTGATACCCAGAAGAATTTTGCAACCTCACTATCAGGGTGAACATCTCTTGTACTGGAACTGCACTCAAAGGCTGCAACGCTTACATGCCCGTTAAGTGTATGGTAAATGCCAAGAAACTTATTCACAGTAATGGAAAGTCCGGTCTCTTCCATTGTTTCCCTCACCACAGTATCTTCACAGATTTCTCCTGATTCCCTGTGACCTCCGGGAATAGCCATCTGGCCGGACCATGGATCTCCATTCTGGTCCGCCCTCTTTATCAGAAGAAATTCATCATTGTTCCATATAAGTGCTACAGCAGCCATGCACTCCATAAAAATGGATTTATAAATTATATATAATTATATTGAAATGGTGGAAATGCCCGGAGTAAGCCTCCTTCTGTTAGCCTTTCGGTTGGCAACATTCGACTATGCGTCTTACCTGAATCTGGCAGCTGTATTCAACGATTCAATTTAGACTTGCTCCCTGCAGGGAGAGTTCTCATCGGCCCTCCGTGAAACGTCATCTTTTCAAATCATCCTTAACACGGAGCCGTGCATTTCTTGTCTCTTAACCATGCCTCTCGGCATACCGGCTTTCACCGGTTGCAGCCAGCTGTGGAGGGGGGACTTTCCTCACCTTTCGGCGTCAGTTGCCCTCGGGCTTTTCCTTATATACAATTGCAGTAAAAGATTTAAAGTTATCAGATAGTTACTCTCTCACATTCATGTATTAGAATTCCAGATTAATAAAAAACAGAGAATTAACAATTTATTAGGGGTGACTTCCTCCCAAAGCTAACGCATGGAGATTCCCGCTTTCAGGTTAATTTAGAGAGGCATGTCATCTTTCTGTTGATTATGGCAATACACCGACAATCGGTATTACCTTATGTGTCGACACATGGGATGAGGTTTCATTTATATATAGGTCTTCCACACTGCTTGCACTTGGTGCAGTAACATTGAACATTACGTAGCCGGTACTATGATCATATTGATATGGTATTGCTTTTCCCTGTTCTTGTATACTTATATTAGTTATGGCGTATTTGTACTGTGTATAGTATCTCAGATGACATGTAGCACCGGCTGTAAGCTCATACTCTTTATCGGTTGTATTCAATGCAGACCATTTCCCGTTTACATAATGTTCCAGATCTATAACCTCGGGCCCTGAGGCAACATGTAAAGGAGGGTTTAATGCTATTATCCAGAATACAAACCAAGTAATTATCAATTCAAGGTATATGAGCATTTTATGCGATGTTTGCTTTGGTATAGCAATTTTGAATAGTTTTATCAGATTCCTGAGGAAGTATATAACGACAATAATCAGTATTATTGCAAGGTACCAGAACCCATAAATTTCAAGTTCACCCGAAAGAAGCCCAACAAGAGCGCCCGTTATAAACACCAGTATAATTGATTTGGCTCTTTCCCTTTCATATGAGAGGTACTGTCTTTTATCAAATTTCGGCTCCTCGAATATTGGTTCTTCATTTTTCTTTGGATTTGCCATAGCTTTACCTGTTACCCAATAATGAAACCAACATATTTATTGGTTTCGCATTTCTTATTATTCCAGATGCGATCAGCACCCCGGTAGCCCCCAGATTCAATGATGTTTCTACATCAATTCTTGTTTTTACTCCTGCACCAACAAGGAGTTTAGTTTTGTTTTCACAGATTTTTGATGCCTGTTCTATAATATTTGGTTTGGAAGATGATACTGAAATATCGCCCCCTATAAGTTCCGGTGGCTCATATGCTATATATTCAGGTTCCAGATCCGCATATTTTTTGACTTCATCCAGGTTTTCCACACACAGCACAATTTTGAAATCCAGGTCTGCTGCCTTTTTAACAGTCTTTTCAATTATTTCCTTAGAAAGCCTCTTCTCGGAATGGTTTAAAAGAGAACCTTCAATGCCGATGCCTTTCACGGATTCTATAGAAATTGAACCGGTATATGCACCGAAACCGGTTGAATCCACATGCTGCCCGAAGATTTTCATACCGGGAAATTTTTCCTGCAGCCTCAAATCCAGTGGTGCTAAACAATAATATATTTTTTCCTGGCCATCAACACCTGCAAACTCATTTAAAAGTTTTTCTACACTGTAACCCACAGCATTTTCGTAGTGCTTGAAGTTAATAAATATCTCCGGTTCCATGGAAGAGTATTTCATTTTAGAATATAAAAACAGGTATGGGTAGTATGAAAAACGCTGAATAGATTCTATTAGGTATTATATGATTGGAATCGAATTATTATTTATTCATATACAATTATTATATACAATAATGCTTAAATAACATGTATCAATTCACACATTATGATAACAGCAATAAATAGAGACATAATGCCGGAAAATTGGTACAATGTAGTTCCTGATCTACCAGAACCATTAGCTCCCCCGAGAGATTCAAAACAGGATGTTTCCTCAATAAATTTACTCAATAAAATCCTCCCCCGGGAGGTTTTAAAGCAGGAATTTACATTCCGGAGATATGAGAAAATACCCGATGAGGTGATGGAACAGTACGAGCAGATTGGAAGGCCGACTCCGCTGATAAGGGCAAAGAACCTTGAAAAATATCTGGATTACCATGGAAAAATATTTTACAAATACGAAGGAGCAACCGCCACGGGTTCACACAAGATCAATACGGCAATTCCCCAGGCATATTACGCCATGAAGGAGGGAGTCAAGGGAGTGACTACTGAAACCGGTGCCGGGCAGTGGGGATCTGCCACTGCACTGGCTGCATCATTATACGGGCTGCCGGCACAGATATTTATGGTAAGGATAAGTTTTGAACAGAAACCATTGAGAAAAACCGTGATGAATCTGTACAACGGGAATGTTGTGGCAAGCCCGTCGACACTTACGGAATACGGAAGGAAAATGCTGAAAGAGCATCCTGACACCCCGGGAACTCTCGGAATAGGAATCAGCGAGGCTGTTGAGTATGCACTTGACCATGATTACAGATATATGGTAGCAAGTGTCATGAACGTTGCATTAACACACCAGAGCGTCATAGGCCAGGAAACAAAGAAACAGCTGGAACTTATAGGCGAACATGCAGATGTTCTTATAGGATGTGTGGGTGGTGGAAGCAATTTCGGCGGATTCACTTTTCCATTTATCCCTGACGGGGATGAAACTGAAATTATTGCAACAACAGCAGATGAGGTCCCCAAATTCTCCAAAGGCGATTACAAATATGACCTTGTTGATTCTGCAGGTGTATTGCCACAGATGCGTATGTATTCACTTGGAGCCGATTTTGTCCCTCCGACCATATATGCAGGCGGGTTGAGATACCATGGAGCATCGCCATCACTGTCACTCCTGATAAATAAGGGAAGGATAAAGAGCGATGAGGTTACAGAAAGCCAGGTAAAGGAAGCTTTGAGGATATTTGCTAATACCCAGGGAATTATAGCAGCACCTGAATCAGGGCACGCAATAGCAACTGCCATAAATTATGTGAAAGCCCATAAAAACGAGAACAAAACAATAGTTGTAAATGTGAGCGGGCACGGCATGCTCGACCTTTCCATTTTCGGTGAAAAGAAATGAAAAACCTGATTCCATATTTTACACTGGGATATCCGGACAATACAAGGCTCTGCAGGTTCCTTGATATAATTCCTGTGGAAAAAATAAATTATATAGAATTCGGTTTTCCTTCCATTGATCCCAGATATGATGGGCCGGTAATAAGAAAAACCCATAGTGTGGGCAATATTAATTTTTCCGGGGAGGTGTACAGCAAATATTTTGATTATTTCAGCAGGAACCATGTAAAAATGTATTCATTATCCTATTATTCTGACATAAAAGACAGATTTGATGAGTTTATAGGCTATCTTCAGATGAATAAATTCTCCGGAATAATCATACCCGATCTGATAATAGATTATTTCAATGACTCAAGAAAAGTAATTGAAAAATTGAATGATATGGGATTTGAGTATATTCCCTTCTTTTCTCCGGCTACACCTGATTCCATAATAAAAAGCATAGCATCCATAACCAATTCATGGATTTACTACGGACTTCAACCATCTACCGGCATAGAAATACCCTATGAATTGGATTATACCACCGAGAGAATTAACACACTTCTGCCCGGAAGGGAAATAACATACGGCTTCGGGATCAAAACTGATGATGATATAAAGAATCTAATGAAGAATGGCGGTTCCGGCGTTGCAATAGGGACCTATCTTGTAAAGATGATAGATGCAGGGGATGAGAAAGGCTTTATCGATTATATAGAAAAAATGAGAGGTGTTCTTGATGAGTGAAATTGAATACGCTGTGGAAAACCAAAGTGTAATGAGGGCAAGGGATGCCATGAAAACACTGGTGGCTCTCCCTGATAGTGAAAAGGTGAAATTTCTTTCCGAACTGCATGACAGGGGTGAAACTCCAGAGGAAATAACAGGGTTTGCAATGGCGCTCAGGGAAATGTCAGATATCCATATAAAATATCCCGGCCTTACGGATGTAGTCGGAACCGGCGGTGACGGTAAAAATACTGTGAATGTAAGCACCGCAGTGAGCATACTGCTTGCGTCCATGGGAATAAAAACGGCCAAACACGGCAATTTCGGAATAACCGGGCACCATGGCAGTGCTGATTTCATGAAATATGCCGGATACAATTTTAAAATGGATGAAAAAGAAATTGTGGACAGGCTGAATAAAGAAAATTATGTGTACATACTGGCACCGCAGTACAATAAGAGCTTTGCAAAGTTTTCACAGGCAAGGAAGCAGCTCAGCTTCAGAACAGTATTCAACATTCTCGGGCCCCTGACAAATCCGCTCAATCCCGATAAGGTCGTTCTTGGTGTGTACAGCTGTGACCTTGCAGGGCTGTATTCAAAAGTAGTGCTGCACGAAGGTAAAAAGGGATTTATTATACATTCCTCTGACGGCATGGATGAGCTTTCACCATACAGTGAGAACCATCTTTACTTCATCAATGGAAAAATCGAAAAAATGGATATTGACCCGGAGAAGTTAACAGGGCACCGAACAGGTATTGAAAAGATATCCACTGTGGATTCAGAAAAAAGTTTCAAAATGCTCCTGGCCGGCCTCTCAGGGGAAAACAGGGATGTAAAGGAATTCATAGCACTCAATGCTTTTCCAGCCATAATGATCAATGGAATGGCATCCACAGTTGAGGATGCATATGATCTTGCAATAAAATATCTGGATTCAGGAATGGCATTAAAAAAATTGAGGGAGGTGTGTAAATGAAAATAAAAATATGTGGCATAACCAATGAGGATGATGCCAATTATGCCCTTAAAAAAGGTGCGGATATTATCGGCGTTATACTGGATTCCAGCATTAAGAGGCATGGCACATCGGATTTAATTGAAAAAATAAAAGAAAAACATCCAGATGCCCTCTTGACCGGAGTATACACATCACTGCCCTCTATAGCAGGGAAAGAGGATTATATACAGCTCCATTTCAGGCATTCACAGGAAGATATAATTTATGTAAGGAAGGTACTGGGCAAGAAAGTGATATCTGTTATAGATTTTCACGAAGAAAATATCAGGGAAAAGGCAAAATTGCATCTCCATGCAGGTGCCGATTATGTCCTTCTGGAGGACAGGGAAGGGATTATTAGAAGAAAAAATGAATTGATGGAAATACCCATGGAAGGTATAGGAATTGCCGGTAAGATTGACTCTGAAAATTTGCAATCTCTCTTGCAGCTGAATCCGGACCTGATAGATGTGAGCAGCTCGCTGGAAGAAACAATAGGTAAAAAATCATTTAAGAAAGTCGATGAATTTTTTAATATAGTGGGTGAACACAGTGTTATTAGATAGAATCAATGAATTCAGGAATAAGAACTTCGCATATTTCTGCAAATTCGGGGATGGCAGAAAAGCCGGAATGGAAAGGCTCTTTGTAACTGAAAAAGCCCCGGTAAATATATACAATGATGCAAAAACATATATGAATGGAAAATTTATGGAGGTAGCTTCAGGGAATAAGAATATACCTATTTTTATAACATATGATTTTGTGGATAATATCTACCCGGATATCAAGCTGAAAAGGTCTGAATGGCCCCAGATTTCGTATATAATCCCGGAAATGGAATTCAGCCAGGCATATACAAGAGATAAAGAATCAATAAATACCGCATCAGGCGGCATGCAGGATGCAGATCTGGAAAAAGACATAGAAACGCTTATTGATAGAATAAGAAATGGAGACCTGCTTCAGATTGTACTTTCAAAAAGATTTGATCTTGAAAATTATGATCCTGTTTACGTACTGAAAAAATTCATGGCCAGTGACAGGTCTCTTTATGTATTTTATTATAAATTCGGGGATTTTGAAATAATAGGAAGCTCTCCGGAAAACCTGGTTTCACTGGATGGAAATAACATAGAAATTTATCCGGTGGCCGGCACACGGAGGAGAGGCAGGACCGAAAGTGAGGATATAAAACTTGAAAATGATCTGAAAAAAGATGAAAAGGAACTTCTGGAGCACAGAATGCTTGTGGACCTTGCACGGAACGATCTGGGCAGGATATGCAAAGCCGGATCCGTGAAGGTAGATAAATCCATGGAAGTGGAAAAATTTGCCAGTGTGCAGCATCTGGTCAGCAGGGTATCTGGGATTCCGGAGAATTCTGGATTCGGTGACATCCTTGCGTCGGTATTTCCAGCCGGAACAGTAAGCGGTGCCCCCAAGAAGAAGGCAATGACATTGATTAACCAGTATGAAAAATACCCCAGAGGCCCATATGCCGGGGCTCTCGGAATTGCCGGCAGCGGCAAACTTGACCTTGCCCTTCTTATACGCAGCCTCTACAGAAATGGCATGGAAAGCTACACACAGGCAGGAGCCGGAATAGTAAAGGATTCTATTCCAGCCAATGAGGTGAATGAAATGTACTCAAAAATCCTGACAGTTACAGGTGGATTATATGAAAAAAATATTGATTATTGACAACTATGATTCCTTCACTTACAACATATATCAGTATATAGCCTCCCCGGATCTGCAGGTTGATATAAAAACAAATGATAAGCTTGCAAATGCCGGGAAATATGATGGATATATAATATCTCCTGGCCCCGGGAATCCGGTAAAAATAGAGGACAGAGGAAATCTCTATGAATTTATAGATAATAACAGGGAATCGAAATTTCTGGGCGTCTGCTTCGGTAATCAGATTCTGGGATATTACCTGGGCTGCGATATTGTTCTTGCAAAGAGGATCATGCATGGCCAGCCTGATACCATAAGACATAGCCATTCGCTTCTCTATAATGGAATTCCAGAAAAATTCACTGCCATACGTTATCATTCACTGGTGCTATCAGGTGGAAATGAAATAGTTGTGGATGCCCTTTCTGAAACAGATGGGGAGATCATGGGATTCCATTCAAAAGACGGACGTTTTTACGGTGTCCAGTTCCATCCCGAAAGTTACTATTCAGATTATGGAAAAACCATTTTCAAAAATTTTGTTGATGCTCTATGATAGTTGATAGTATTTATTCAGGAAATAATAAGCGTGAAATGCTGGAATTCAACATGAGGGAAAGAGAGACCGTCAGCCTTAAGCGTGCTCTTGAGAAAACGGAAAAGAAGCCGGGGATAATAGCAGAATTCAAGAGGAAATCACCATCAGGTTTCAGAAATAAATCAAATACTGATATACTTAAATACTTTAATAACATAAAGGAAATCATCGCAGGAATCAGTATTTTAACGGAACCTCAATACTTTGGTGGTGACCAGTTAGATGCCAGAGCCGTGCAATGCTATAACAAACCAATCCTGATTAAGGATTTCATATCCAGCCGTAAAATGGTACAATCATCATTTATGGCCGGTGGAGACGTATTCCTCCTCATATGTGATTTCCTTGATTACAGCACTGTAAAGGATCTGGTAAAGTATGGTAATTCACTGGGTATGGAGGCACTTGTTGAAGTACATGACCCTGACAGGATTGAAAATATATTTCCCGGAGAAAATGTACTGATAGGATACAACAGGAGAAATCTCAGAACACTGAAAATGGAGGATAAAGCGGAAGATGTATATGACCGCCTCAGGTCATATGGCCTCCCGTTGATACTCGAAAGCGGCATAACATCAGGGAATATCCAGAACCTCAATACAGGTAAATACAATGGCCTGCTCATAGGGGCGTCAATACTTTCCGGCGATGAAATAAGGTGATCGTATGGTAAACGTAAAAATAACTGATGAATTAAGCCTGACGGACGATAAGTTTCTCATGATAGCCGGGCCCTGCTCGGTTGAAGATGAGGAACAGATTGTCGGCGTTGCAAAGGAACTGAAAAAAACCGGTGTGAATGTGCTGAGAGGCGGAGCATTCAAACCCAGAACATGCCCTGATTCATTCCAGGGGCTGGGAGAGGATGGTCTCAAGCTTCTTTCACGTGCAAGGGATGCCACAGGCATGGCTATAATTACCGAGGTAATGGATGTCGAAGACCTGCCATTGATTGAAGAATATGCAGATATTATTCAGATAGGATCAAGGAATTCTCAGAATTTTTCACTTTTAAAAAAGGTGAGCAAACAGAAAAAACCGGTTTTATTGAAAAGAGGCTTCGGCAACACCGTGGATGAACTTATTTCATCATCCCGGTACCTATCAATGAATGGCAATCATAATATTATGTTCTCCGAAAGGGGAATAAGGACTTTCGAACAGTCAACAAGATTTACTCTGGATATATCCGCAATTCCGGTACTGCATGAAAAAACTGAATACCCGGTAATAATAGATCCGAGCCACCCTGCAGGGGTTAACAGGTATGTTGAGCCCCTTGCAATGGGAGGGGCCGCAGCAGGTGCAGATGGGCTGATGATCGAGGTGCACCCGGAGCCATCGAAGGCACTGAGCGATGCAGCGCAGCAGCTTACTGTACAGCAATTCAATGACCTTTACGGAAAGGTTCAGAAAATAGTGGGAATTTTAGGAAAAACCATGATTTGAGCTTTTATCCTTTCATGACAGCCACAGGCATCAGGGATGCCACAGGGGATGCTATTCTGGCCCCCTGGATCACCTCGATTACATCGTCAATGTTTTTATAGCTTCCCGGGGATTCTTCAACAACCGCCTTATTTGTTGTTGCACGCAGGTATATTCCCCTGGACCTCATGTCATCTCTGACATTATCTGCAGAGAATTCCTCACTGGCCCTTTTCCTGCTCAGCAATCTTCCCGCGCCATGGCATGAACTGGAAAATGTTGTTTCTTCATTTCCAGGCAATCCCACCAGTATATATGAGGGGCCGGCCATATGGCCCGGTATAATCACCGGATGGCCAGTTTCCTGAAAATATCCATCTGATATGCCTGCCGGCTGGGCTCTCGTTGCTCCTTTTCTGTGCACGATTACCTTCTTTTTGATTCCGTCGATGCTATGGGTTTCAACCTTTGCCATATTGTGTGCCAGGCTGTAAACTACTTGAATGCCCATGCTATCTGAATCCAGACCGGTTATCTTTTCAAATGCCCTCCTTATTTTATAGGTTATAATCTGCCGGTTTACGAAGCCAAAATTTGCAGCTGCATTCATGGCGTCCATATAATCTTCGCCTAATTTGCTGCTGGCATATGCGGATATAAGCTGCCTGTCTTCCGGGATTTTTACACTTTCACTATCCTCATTTAACCGCAGAAGGTAATCAGTTGCCACCTGGTGCCCCGTCCCCCTTGATCCTGTATGTACCATTATGGCAAGTTTATTTTTTATTCCTGTTCCAAATTTACCTGCTATTTCAGGATTAATAACCTTATTAATTCTATCTATTTCGAGAAAATGGTTTCCGGCTCCAAGGGTCCCGAGCTCGTTTTTGCCCCTCTTTATAGCTTTTTCACTCACAGCATCAATATTTGCAGGAATATATCCATTCTCTTCTGTGCGTATCATATCGTTTTCTGTTGCGTATCCCTTGCTGTATGCCCATTTCAGGCCAGAAGAAAGAATTTCGTTTTCATCATCACTGTTAATCCTGAAGCTCGATTTGTTATCTATGCCGGCAGGGACAGTTTTATAGAGTTCGTCAAGTACACTGTCCACATGGCCTTTATATTCATCATAATCCAGATCCGTTGCAATCAGGGAAACACCGCAATTTATATCATAACCGACACCGCCCGGGGACACTATTCCATCATAATAATCAAAGGCCGCAACCCCGCCTATAGGAAAGCCATATCCGAGATGTATATCCGGCATTGCCATGGAAGCTTTTACTATTCCGGGAAGAGATGCCACATTCATGACCTGCCGGAGTGGTTCATCATCGCTGAAATTTTTCAATATGCGATCGTTGATATATAGCATCCCCGGAACTTTCATATTGCCTGTTACAGGGATTTGGTACTGAAAATCGCTTAATTTATTGATCTGCAACATATATAACCATTATACGGTTAAACATAATAGTTTTTAGTTTTTATGGATTTTATAATCCTGAAAATGGGGATATATGAAAATCAATGGAAATTCCAGAATCTTCTAAAATAAAAAAATTAATAAAATAATAAAGTAATAAGGGCTAAATGGTAAAGATTTTTGATATAAATGACTTTGATGAGAGAAAGCAGTTCGAAATCAAACTCCAGATAGCGCTTCTCAACAACACATTAAAAATTAGGGAAAATTCAAAGAATCCGGAAAAATATGATGAATATATCGGGGAACGCAAGGATAAAATACGATCCATAATCAATACAACTGCTAGGTTTACCATAATGGACAGGGAAAAAGTTATTTATGATCCTGAAGTTATAAAATTTGCCTGAAAATTTCTGGTTTAAGATTCATCTTCTTTGCAGATATGAAGAGATTATAATTCATGAATTGACTCAACAAAATTCAATTATTAGGATTTTCATAAGTTTACAAAATAATAAATAATGGCTTGTTATTTATTACCATGAATGATTCTTCAATTTTTAAGGAGGTAAAGGAAAATATAGAAACCCTTGAAAGGCATCTCACCATAATTAAGACACTGCTTATGGAACAGCCAATGGGAATAATCAAAATGTCCCAGCAAACAGGCATACCGGAGCATAAAATCAGGTATTCACTGAGGATTCTGGAACATGGAGGCATAATAGAGGCTTCGAGGGAGGGTGCTATACTGACATCTGATTTTATTGCAAACCGCGATAAAATACTTGCAGACGCAAGAGCCAACGCGCAGAGTATGGAAAATATATATAAGGAACTGAAAAATATTCTGGAGTCGCCATGATGCTCAAAAAACATGAACAGACAGAGAATTATTTAATCCGGAGAGGAGTCCCTGGAGATGCCCATGGAATTATAGAATGCATGCAGAGTGTAATGGATGAAAAGATTTATCTGGTCAGCGAATACTATTTATTAACAGAACGTGGAGAGCAGGAAAGACTCAAGAGCAGGGATGACCTTACACTTGTCTGTGAAATGAATGGAAAGATAGTGGGGGTTACAACCATACAGCGTGGAATGTATAAAAAAAACAGGCACACAGCATCCCTGGGAATTGCAATCAAAAAAGAATTCAGGCATATGAACATCGGAACAGGGATGATAAAAGAGGCAATATCCTGGTCAAAGGAACAGGGGATAGAAAAAATAAATCTGGAGGTTTTTTCAAGCAATGTAAATGCCATAAATACTTACAGGAAACTGGGATTTGAATATGAGGGAGTCAGGAAAAGGCAGTTCATGATAGGAAACCGGTATACAGATGATGTCCTGATGACTTATTTTACCTCTAACATGGAAGGCAGCAATTAATGAAATATATTGTTGCCCGGAATTGCGAATGAAAGCATAGGGAAACAGTAATTGCATGAAAAGTAGATGTACATCGAATCATATTCAGTTCTGCAAAAATTAATGGCATAAATTCGACGTTTTTTATGTGATATAAAAATAATCCGTGCAATTAACCCGATTTTAGAGATGAAATAAATATTATGATCCCAGACAGTTAAGCACTTCCTGATGTTAATATATATAATAAAGAGTAAAGTCCAGCATAATATGTCAGACATAAAGATTTAAATTTATCAGTTTAATCTGTGTGTTACAATGCAGTGGAGAAAAATAATAGGTATTCTTGTAAAATATTTTTTGATATTCATAGGGGTAACTATATTCCTGTTCACTGCTTTTAAATTTGTACCAATTAATATTGTAAAAAATGATTTCCCGGGAAGCTCTATAGATGTTCTGGGGCTCCATAAAAATATAGTTTTTCAGTATTTTTATTTTCTGCATTCTCTGATATGGGGAACTATGGGGAATACAGATACAACCTTTTATACAGGAGCAGTTTCCAGAGCAGTATTCATAACAGTTCCAGAAACAGTATTGTTCCTGATTGTAACATTGGCTATATCCTATACAGCATCATATTTTATCGGCCTCCGATCGGGCACCGCATTTAAAATCACAAAAACGCTGAATATGAATATATTTCCACTGATGTTTTTATACTTTGTATCCGGTCTTTTGTTGCTTACCGTATTTGCGGGCATACTGGGGTGGCTGCCATCACAGGGCATCCTTTCAGCAGGGTCAGTTGCAGCTAATAACTGGATTTCATCCACCGGTAACAGTATTTACATAACCAGACCCACAAATATTATTTTAATAGATAGTATTGTTCACGGTTCCACTTATGTATTTTTTGATTATCTCAGGCACATGGCACTTCCGTTTTTTTCACTCTTTATACCAACCACAATTTATCTAAGTGTATTTATAAGCCATGAAGCTTCAATAGAATACAATAAAAAGTATATGAAAGCCGGAATTACCAGGGATGCTTTTGCCGATAATTATGTAAGATACATAAAAAGAGGTATCAAATCTAGGATATTGAGTGACATGAAATGGATGTTTGTTGTATTCATGGGTGGAATGGTATTAATAAGCTACATATTTTCATATATGAATACAGGAGAACTTGCCATTTATTCATTTTTAGACTATGAATACGGAATAATGGGCGGCATTTACAGTGTCTTTATTCTATCACTCATGGTCATTATATTTGATCTTTTAATAGACCTGATCAACAGGGGTGGAAAAAATGAAATTTAATTCCAGGGATATATATATAGGAATTAGCATTTTCTTCATAGCATTATACATGATTGCATTTATCCTTGATATAGTGCATCCCCAGTATATTAATGTCAAATCCCTGTCAACCCTGCTGGTATTCAAAAAAACATCATCTGTTATACCATCTCCCCCGACTCTGGATAAGGGCTGGTGGGATTACTTTGGAACAACATACTACGGTATTTCTATCCTTCCTGCACTTCTCGGTTCCCTGAAATTTGATTTTACGGTGATGTTTGAATCCCTTATTATCTCCGCAATAGCGGGAATAGGGATAGGGTTTATAGCAAATTATACAGGAGGCATTTTACGTAAATTTATCTTTTATTTTGTCCGAACGTTAACCGCTGCCCCATACTTGCTGGTAATGCTCCTTATACTTTATATAGCCCGGCCAAACCAGACAGGAATGATTGCTGCCATCTCCGTTGGATGGTTTCCCTTTTACATTATCAGGTATATGGAAGTTTCTGATCTGGGGAAGAATTCCGGAAGGATTGGAAAACACTGGACATTTTTAAAGTTTCTTCCGTATATTTTAACTGATATGGGAGCGATAAGTGGAATTGTTGTTATTATAACATATTTCGGGTTCTATTTTAAAAATCCGTTTGTGGTGGATATCGGCAATTTAATGTATCTAGGTGGCAACGTAAATCTTTTACTGCTGTTCGGAATCTGGTGGATTGTAGTATTTCCACTGCTGTTTATCACGATTTTCATAGGTTTTACCGCACTTTTGAGCTATGAAATCAGGGGGGTGATAGCAGATGAAGGCAAATGAATGTGAAAATTCAATCCTTTCCTTTAACCATTTTAATATGTACGCCGGAGATAATAAACTGGTAGGCGATGTTACATTGCAGTTGAATGATAATGATGAGGTTTTACTGATATCAAAGAATGCGGAAGTATCATCTATTATCAAGATTTTTACCTTTGACTTCTTTAATAATTACAGATATTCCGGTGCAATTATACATAGAAAAACAAATTTAATTGATCTTATTTCAAACATTAAAAAATTCAGGATAAACGGAAGAAGGATAGGAATCACTGCATACCTTCTGGGAGATATATTACCAGTACCGGCAAATCCACTGGACCTCTTCGATGCGGGAACAGAAGTTAGTTCCCAGATACTTGATTTTATTCCATATGAAACCAGGATAGAAGTACTCAACGCAGCAATAAGACGGGAAATGATCAAAATCACTGAAATAGATGGGTTTATAAAAGACTTTGATGCTGCAGTTGACAAAAGAGCCTTTACCATATCAGTTTGCAGGGATTTCGGCATCATGGATATATATAACAGCATTTATAATGCGCTTCAATCGAAAAAACCTGACAGGAGGGATGTTATAGCATCTCTAATTATAAGAAGAAAGATAGGAATAAACCTTGCTGATATTGTTGTTCTACGGGATTACTATAAATACCGTTTAAACCTTGACCGTTTTTTATATGAAAATAAACGTCTGTCTATTACAGTAAGTAAAGATATAAGACATCACCATAATGTTAGAAAATTTAACCGTACATGGAGAAAAAATATAGATTTTATGACCTTAAAATTTACAAGAGCTTACAGCGAAAATATTCTGAAAAATGAATTTCTAACACTCCTTGACAACGAACTCAACCTTATGGGAATCCAGTTCCACAGGGAGGAATATAGCAAACTAGCAGGAGACATTCCGGTTGCAGAAATTTATAAACTTATTACAGGCATAGGATTTCTTACCGACAAATCAGCAATAATTATTGATATTTCACTCAACGCGCTTAAGCTTGAGGAAATTTCAGGATATGTGAAAATAATGAAAACATTTCAACCCATGGCCTGCCTATACTTATGCCAGGGGGAAAGACTAACCGGGAATATTGATAAGCTGTTTGATGCAATAGTGGAAATATAGTATAAGAAGATTGATTTGAAATAGGAACATATTCAATCACTGATATTATTGAAAAATATGATTCCCTGCCCATTCACACTATTGCCCATTGAAACATAGGACTGGTAATAAACTTTCATTTCAACCTTTCCAGGGGATGGGTGTATATACATATACAAATTATTGGTAAGATTTTTTACTGCACCTAAATTTGTGCTATTGAAATTATTCACCAATTTGCTTATATTTGAATTAAGCTCGTACATTAAAATTGACTGATTTTTATAAGTATTATTAAATAAGTAATAATTAAATCCATTGCTGCTCAAGTGGGTAAAGTTCTCTGAATTCCCCAGATAGGAATAATAAATGGAAGAATTCATTTGAGGCAGTGTTTCCTCGTAGATCGGCATAGG
>JAKAAK010000011.1:11628-25588 GCA_021797025.1 Thermoplasmata archaeon | reverse complement strand
GCATGCTGGAAGAAACCGCTAAACTGGCTGAAGAGAAGGGGCTCAAAAATGTAATTACAGTTAAAGGCTATGTTGATTCCATGCCATTTGAAGATGGGAAATTCGATGTGGTCACATCGAGAAGGGCCCCGCACCATTTCAGGGATAAAAACAAATTTGCCGGTGAATGCTATAGAGTTCTGAAACCTGGTGGCAGGATAGGCATAGATGACATGACCGCACCAGATAGTGTGATAAACAGCCTTAATGAAATGGAGAGAATAAGGGACCCGTCACATATGTATGCTGCCTCTCCTGAAGGCTGGACTAAAATTCTACAGGACGCAGGATTCGGAAATATTAAAAGAGAAATATATAGCAGGCAGATTACCTTTGAGCAATGGCTGAATCCGGTGCATATGGACTCCGAAGAAGGCAAAAAATCATTCGAATATATTGAACATGACGGTAGCGGATATTCATCTTTTATAAAATGGGATGGAAAATCCTTTTATAAATCGTGGATTGTAATAGTGGGTACAAAACTTTAAAAATAATTATAGTATTAATTATGAATTAAAAAAATTTATAAATCATTATGTATATGCATTGTATGACATAATATGACACACGGGGAGGAAACTCAGATGGATGTTAAATTCAAAATAAAAAATAAGAGCTGTTCGCTCAGTGGGTTGTATTCCGAGTTCGGGATTAATTCCAGGGTTATCAAGAAGGAAATGAAGGATGGAATTGTGTATGAAATTGCCGAAATATATTACAAGAAAAATGACCTGAACAAGATACTTGAGTCTATAAAATCAAGCAGTGAGGTCATAAGCGTTGACACTTTATATAGCAATGATAGTATATTGATAATCAAATTAACCACAGAAGAATGCCCCATACTGGGCATAATTAAGAAGTACTCCGGTGAGGGCAAGGCATCCTTCACAAAGGAGGAAAAGATAGAGGAAGGTGAAAATATATGGTATATGTCCATGACAAGTGTGGAACTTGTAAAGGAACTTTCCGAGAGGCTCAAGGATGCAACAGGAAATGATGTACTAATAAATATATATAAAAAATCCAGGGTTGACAAAAAATCGCTTTTCATTGTAAAAGAGGCATATGACCTGGGATTTTTTGATGTACCCAAACGAATCAATCTGATGGAGCTTTCAGCTACACTGAACATACCCCCCACAACTCTGGATTTGATTATAAGAAAATCCCTGAAATATTTCCTTGATATTGAAATTGCATCAGTTGAAAAAATACCGGCCACCAGGGAATAGATTTGCAGGAATTCAGGAATATAGTAATAGGATCCGGATATGCTGGTTTGAATGCATATTATGAAATCAATGATAAGAAGAACACGTTATTGCTGGATTCAGGTGGCAATTTCATGTATCATTCTAAAGTTTCAAATATGGTTGTAAGTATTCCGCAGGCAAAAGATGAAAGAGTTGTCAGAGTAGATAGAGATAATTATTTGATAGAAACGGAAAAAGAGGAATACCGAGGAGAAAATATTGTTATTGCAACAGGATGCCACCGTGAGAATCAGATAGAATTCATGCGGGATGGTAATATTTACGCAGACCATTACCTGGCTTCGGAAAATGAATTTGATGATTATATTTTATTACAGTATATATTAAAGCTTAATAAAACAGGAATAAAGGTGGGTTACAGTGGCAATTTTATGGAGTGGCTGGGAGAGGATGTGGCTTCAGCGGTTAAGAATTTTCTTAAAATTTCAGGGATAAAGTTTTCTTCCGGGGCGGATTTCATTTTCCCCTCATGCAGGCCCAGGCTATTTACAGATTTTATAAAGGTCAATGAAGATTTTATGGTAAAAGAGGGGATATATGCAGTGGGAGATGCCATTGATTCAAATGTAAAATCAGGTGAACTTTCCATGAGGCAGGGTGCATTTGTCGGTTCTCGGATCAACGGGAATATGGCTAAATTTCAGCCTGTATTCATTACCGTCCTGGATAATTTCATGGGATCTGGGATAAGAATAAAAAGCAGATATCCCTGGGGGATTAAAGAATCTTCAATACATTCAGGATATTTATATTCAATGATGCCGGGATTTCTTTCCAGATATTACAGGTTCAGGAAAGGAAAAATGGGCATTATCCGTTACCTATAAATGACTACCCGCTGTTAGGGCATGGAGCTTACCGGCTTTAAGGTTTAAATAATTTTTTAATAAGGTTTATTAATTTGCCAAAAATAGGGAAGAATGTGGGATCCTGGTGGAGCTAAAGATGTAAAGAGCAAACTTTACATAATTTTGAGATTCCTCAGAATGGAGCAGACATTTTTCAGTCTGCCCATGGCATATCTCGGTGCATTCCTTGCAGTTCGGGGCATACCGTCCATCAGGGTTTTGATATTGATTTTTTTTGCACTGTTCTTCGTTAGGATAGCAGGGATGACAAACGATAATCTTGCCGATAGATTTATAGATGCAAAGAACCCGAGGACAAAAACAAGGCCCCTTGTGACAGGAGTTATAACGGTAAAAAATGCGTACACACTCATAGGAATAGGACTTGCTGGATATTTTATTTCTGTTTATTTCATTAATATAGTTGCATTTTCAATTTCACCCATAGGTGCACTGGTTATAATGAGCTATCCATATATGAAGAGGTATACTTCATTTGCCAATTATCAAATAGCTTCAATACAGGGCCTTTCTGTGATGGCAGGGGCCATAGCGGCCATCGGTGTGCATGATCCCCTATACATAATATATCATATACCGTGGTTCTTTGTATTTGCCACACTATTCTGGGCTCTGGGATTTGATCTTTATAATCATATACCTGATATGGAATACGACAGGGAAAACAATTTACACAGTTTCGCAACTCTACTTGGTAAAAATGCATTAAAATTTGCCGGGATCAACCAGATTCTTTCGGTTGCACTGGCTTTCAGCGGTGATGTTGTCTACAGATTGAATATCCTTTCATATGCTACAACAACACTTCATGGTGTAATCATGCTCATGGCTTTCCTCTTTGCATACAAGGGAAACTTCGGGAAGGCGTTTAATTACAATATATATGCATCTGTTGTGCTGGCACTGGGAATAATAATAGATGTTGCCCTGGGATTTCCGGTGCTTTGAATACAAAAAATTATACATACTTTTTAATTATCGTTTTATCCCGGTTTTATCACTAAATGTTAATTAATGGACTTGCTATATCATATTATGTACGAAGAGGAGAAAGAAGCAGCTGCCGTGAATGCCCTGAAATATGTGCATAGCAATATGAAGCTGGGGCTTGGCACCGGTTCCACTACAAAATATTTTTTGGACGGGCTCGGGGAATTATTAAAATCCGGAAAAATTTCCGGCATTACAGGTGTTCCGACGTCCATCAGGACAGCCGAGCTGGCAAAATCCTATGGAATAAAGGTTGTTAACAATCTCGAGGGCATAGAAATAGATTTTGATGGAGCCGATGAGTTTGATCAGGCAGGAAACCTTGTGAAAGGCGGTGGCGGTGCACTGGTCAGGGAAAAAATAGTTGCTTATAATAGCCGGGATGTTTACATTATGGCAGACCACTCTAAATTTTCAGAGAGGCTGCATAGCTTTCCACTTCCTGTGGAAATTCTCCCCTTCATGGAAGAGGTCACGAAGAAAAACATCGAGAAACTGGGATGTACTACCGCTTTCAGGGATGGAAAAAAGTTCAGGAGTGATAATGGCAATTACATACTCGACTGCAAATTTGAATACACAGATCCTGATCTGGAATCCAGAATCAAAATGATACCCGGTGTTGTTGAGGTTGGTATATTCAGGGGGATTACCACAAAAATCATCATGGGAAACGGAAAAAATTGCAGGATAATGGATTTTAAAAAACTATAATGTTATTTCATTTTGCATTGAAAGTACCATATCCATTGCAAGTTCAGCTATATCCGTTGAATAAAGTGCGATTCTTGATATTTCTTCCGATGAAAACGATACAGTGGCAATATCTGAATTTTTTCCCAGATCGAGAAGTTCCTTTTTCTGATTCATTATGGTTTTTTTGAATGAGATTATATCATTCAGGCCGCTATATTTTTTTGAGTAAAACAGTGCCATGGATTTTTTGAACAGATCCAGGGAGAAGGAAAGGTTCTCTACTACTTTTTTATACGGAGCTTCCACGTCCTCACGATCAAGCCATATTTTGCATATGTTTACGGTATGATCGGCCATCCTTTCCAGAATTCTGGATATAATAAGATAGTATATGCTATTTGGGTCTTCACAGCTTTTGCCCTTAACCTCCCTGTATATGTACCACTGGAATCGATCAATTTCATCATCACGTTCAACTACATTCCTGAGAAGATCAGTATCCTTATCATTTATACCCTTGATTGTATCGTAAATCATGGACTCAACATTCAAGGACATCCGTTTTATGGAGTTATATATGGGATACGAATTTGAATTCAGTACATTTTGAAGCACTATCTTCTTTGAATCCTCTTCAAATATTTCAATGCCTATGACAAGCTTGGAAAATTTTTTAATTGCATCCCGGGTTTCATCACTTATGTAAAACGAACTTGTTATTGCCAGTGTGTCATATCCGGAAATATAGAGGGAGATTAATGCTCTCTCTATACTTTTTGAATCCATTTTTGAATTGAGTATCAAATGTTTTTCAATATCCGTTTTCACATCGCCATTTCCATAGAGTACCAGCCTGTTCCTGGATTCTTCTATTTTTACCTCGCTACTCTGCTGGAGATTGTTGCTTTTAACCCATTTTGATGGCAGGGATACTATATAGGTAGACCCTCCTGTGAGCTGAATTTTTCTTACGGACTGCATGTATATATGATAATTAATAACTATATATAAATATCTATTAAAATTAAAAAATATATATTCACGATCTTATTATACCTTTTTTATTGATGAAGTAGGCAACAACTATCCCTATGACATACAGTATTCCTATTGATGCAATATATTCATCTGCCAGGGCGAAAACATAAACCTCATAAAATGTTAATCTGCCGACATTAACCGGACCGACCGTGCTAATAGTAATGTTGCCAGGGATGGTGTAATTTGTATCGTACAGTCCAGAGGGGAGCTTCGTATCATAGTACATAGTGGTAATGCCATCATGCTTAGTATGATTAAGTTTTGAATAGCTTATATTCTGTGAGTATGTTCCCCCGGAATAAATATAGAGATAGGATGAATTCAGGGAACCGGTATAATCGGTAGTCACAGTGAAATTATAGTTTTTATCAACACCGGAAAATGGTGATATATCAACTGTTATTGATGTGCCATTAATATCCTTGCTTTCCTTTCCACTTAGATCGTAAAAATATGTAGAATACATACCACCTGCTATTAGAAGCACCACAAGGAGTATTACAATACCCCCGAAAAGACGGGGTTTGAATTTATACATGCCGAGAAAATGCATTAATAAAAACATTACAACAGGTATTGTGAATATCAGGATGAAAAGATAAGCGTAATATATTGATACTGTGAATATAAGCAGGGCATACAATATTGCTATAAGGGGAACAAATATTCTATTGTACCTTTTTAAAAATTCCCTGATATTCATTATGGCTTTATAGTTAATCATGTTATAAAAATATTCCAGTACATTCCGTGTATGAAGTCTGAACAGAAAATATAAAATGCCCTGAACTGCATTAATGCATTAATTTGTAAGATTATAAATATTAAATTAATATCAATAATAGTGTACGATGTAATTATCTCTGGAGCAGGGCCTTCGGGGTCATACCTTTCATATTTATTATCCCGAAACGGGTATAGTGTTCTTCAACTGGAGGAGCATAAGGAGATAGGTAAACCCGTTGAATGCACCGGTCTTGTATCCGAGAGGGTATTCAACTACGTTCAATCAAAATCCAGGGTTAATGAGGTTCACGGCGCCAACGTATTTTTCCCCAACGGAAAAAGCATACACATATCAAAGGGCGAAAAAACTATAGTCATGTACCGTGATGAATTTGATAAGGATGTATCTGCCATGGCAATCGGTGCCGGCGCAGATATAAGAATAAACGCAAGGGTTCTGGATGCCACGGTGAATGAAGATTATGCTGAGGTGAAGTACCGTGAAAACGGCGAAATCAAGTTTGAAAAAGCGAGGCTCGTGGTTGGCGCGGATGGCGCAAACAGCAGGATAAGGTACGCATTGAATTATGAGCGGCCCAGAAAACTCATATCCACATATCAGGTTGATTCTTCTTTCCATCTGGAGGATCAGGATGATGTCAACGTTTTTATCGGGTCGGAAAACAGCAAGGGTTTTTTTGGATGGGCAGTGCCATCCGGCGAAATTACAAGAATCGGCGTGGGCGTTGACCATGTCACTGCTATAAAATATTTCAAGAATATAAATAGCAAATTTGAAAGGTCTCAGATACTGGGCATCAATGCGGGTCCAATACCCATAAATTACCTGAAAAAAACATATAGCAATAGATCTGTACTCCTGGGTGATGCGGCAGGAATTGTAAAACCACTCTCCGGAGGGGGCATATATACCGGAATAATTTCGGCAAAGAATGCATATACTGCGATTAACAGTGCCTTTGAAAGGGATGATTTTTCTGAGGAATCCCTGAAAGAATATCAAAAACTGTGGAAACATGAAATAGGCAGAGAGCTTTATATTGATTCCATTATACAGAGATACTTTGCCAGAATCAGCACAAATGATCAGATGCTGAATAAGATCTACGATACCATAGATACTGAGGACATTATAAAAAGAATAAACTCCCTGGGAGACATAGACTATCCGGCAAGGGTTGTATTCTCCATCCTCTTGAGAAAACCTAAACTGATAAAATATTTTATGTTCGGTGGATAAACGTAAACATTACCGGATATCAGGCAACTTTTTAAGCTTCACGGTTAAATTAATTAGGAATAAAATACTTGAGTGGGAATGAGGGGAAAAATCTTTTATTTCAGTCTCCTGATCTCTGTTGTAGTGATATGGGGTGCTACGTTTCCTATAATGAAATTATCACTGTATTATATAACACCGACCATGCTTCTCTCTTTCAGGTTTCTTCTTTCCGCAGCGCTTATGCTTCCACTGGTCTTAAAAAATAAAATGCTTGTAGAAAAAAAGAATCTGGTTCTCGGCATAATAGGCGGGGTGCTTTTGTTCATTGCCTATTATGCCCAGACAGTTGGGCTGGAATATACCACATCCTCACAGTCAGGACTCATTACAGGAATGTATGTTGTGCTTCTTCCCATAATCTCTCTCCTTTATCTGAAAATAAAACTCAACAAGGTAGATGTTATTGCAGTTTCAGTTGGTTTTATCGGGCTTATTCTGATGTCTTCCCTGAAGTTTAATTCGGTAGATGCTTTCGGTGACCTTTTAACGTTTATTTGTGCTATTTTCTACGGTATTCAAACAGCATATGTATTCAAGTATACAAAATTTCTGGACAGCATGGTTTTTACATTTTACCAGCTTCTCATGGTTGGCGTGCTTTCCACCATCTTTCTTCCATTTAGCTGGGAGCCGTCTGGGCTGTCAAAACCTATAGTTATTTTTACAATAGTTTTCACTGCCCTGTTTGCAAGCTTTTTCGCAATATTGATAAATACAAGGGCTTTAATGTATATTGAGCCCACGGCAGCAGGTGTAGTTTATGTTGGTGAACCTGTGTTCGCTGTAATCGCTTCTATACTTATCCTAAGAGAGATACCCACAGTGTATATAATCCTGGGAGGAATTATAATTGTGCTGGCCATGCTAATAGAGACTATTCACAAATACATAGAATCGAAAAATTCATTGAATATATAGTTATATATTTTACTATATTGGCATATATAATTTATATGGATAATATTTATTCATTTATTGTCAATATTTATCTGGAAAATATGGATAACAAAGATAGTGGAAATATAGATACAATAAATCAGGCACTGGATAATGCCACCGGAAAGTTCCATTTCAAGACTTTTCTGACAGCGGGTATGGGATTTTTTACAGATGCTTACGATTTGTTTATTATCGGAACAGTAGTAGCGATACTACCCCTGGTGGGCTGGAGCCTGACCAAAACAGATGTGGCATTGATATCATCAATGTCGTTAATAGCGGCTGTTCTGGGGGCACTGACATTCGGAAGATTGCTGGATTACCTGGGAAGAAAGGCTGTATATGGACTAGAGCTTGTATTGCTTGTAATAGGCGCATTAGGCAGTGCATTCCTGTCATTCAAGAACCCCTCGATACTTATAGGCTGGAGATTTTTACTTGGACTGGGAATAGGAGGAGATTATGCTACATCTTCTGTTATAATGAGTGAGTATTCTAATATAAAATCAAGAGGAAAATATGTAGGAAGCATTCTTTCCATGCAGAGTATCGGCCTTGTAGTATCATCACTGCTCGCACTGGCATTCCTCCTGAACACAAAAATCATACCACTTGCAGATACATGGAGAATCCTTCTAGCCGTTGGAGCAATACCGGCCGCAGTTGTAATATATTACAGGAGAAAAATGCCAGAGCCGCCAAGGTACACAGTTGCCAAGGGGCATGCTGATGAGGCTGCTAAAAACCTGAAATCCTATACAGGCATTGATGTGAAGATGGACAAAAAGAAAGAAGAGGTAAATGCACCGTGGTACACCCTTATCAAGGATAGAGCGTTTCTGATAACCTTAATAGGCACAGCAGGGTCATGGTTTTTAATGGACTGGGCATTTTACGGAAATTCAATCATGGCCGATAAGATATTTGCAACGCTGATAACCCAGACCGGACTTGCAGGACTGATAAAATCAACGGAATATGCGGCGTTAATATTCATAGTCGCAGCACTACCCGGATACTGGCTTGCTACGTTCACACTTGATAAGCTCGGGAGAAAACCAATACAGATAACAGGATTCGTAATGTTGGCCGTAGCTTTTATAATTCTCGCAGCATTCCCGATTCTGGATACTAAGGGATATGTAGCAGAGTTCCTGATAGTCTATGGAATGAGTTACTTCTTCATGATGTTCGGGCCAAATGTAACAACGTTTGTATATCCACCAGAGGTATTCCCTGTAACATCTAGGGGACTGGGGACGGGTATATCGGCAGCAGGAGGTAAAACGGGTGCGTTCATAGGTACCTTTGTGGATGCGTTCATAATAGTAAGTGGACTTTCCGTAATGATGACTGTACTTGCTGTTTTCTCTATAGCAGGTCTGATAATTACTGTACTGTGCCTCCCGGAAACAAAGGGAAGATCAATGGAAGAGATATCCAGGGAAAAGGAATACACACAGACCGTCCAGTAAATTTTTAATTTTTTCCAAACTTTTTAAAAATTTTTTCAATACCCTTTATTTTATCATCTTTATACTGAAATATATTGACACTGCAGAGCGATTCCACATAATTCTTAAATTTTAAGTTATCGGGCTTTTTGCCATAAAGTCTTCCGTATTCACTGCGCAATGTTTCCATCTGTATTTCTATTAGCGATCCGGAAAGCAGGCATATTGAATAATAAGAGTATGCTGTCCGTAAATATGGCTTTACCGAAGATATCCCGGAGACATAATCTGTTTTTTTCTGAATTATATAGGAAAATAAATTTTCGATATTTCCGGATGCCACAGAATCGAATTCGGGCCCACGCTCAATGATGCACGCATCGTATTTATATTCATATTTGAATATGTTCAGTTGATTGATTTCGTTAAAATATTTCTGGCGTTTTACGTCGTCTGATCTGGTGGAAATCAGTATTATTCTACCGTTATCCAGAAGTTCCCGGAGTATTTCCATTACAGGAGTCATGGATATCCTTATTTCATGTATGTATGAAAGTTCCCTGGATATAGTTTCCATGATCTGGATTTCTCCAACTGCAATATCCCTGGATTTAACCTCTCCGAATAATCTGGAGACCGTTTTTCTATCCGGCCCGGTGAATATGGCCTTGCCTGCAATCTGTTCTGCGGTTATAAAAAATATGTGGCCATATTTTCTTATTACCAGATAGTTATCAAGCAGTTCCGGAAAAAAAACATCCACATACGCATGCAGCTTGTCCAGTGTCTCCACAGAATCTGAATCTATGGAAAGAAAGCTCCCGTAGGTTTCAGAAACGAATCTCTTCATCAACTTTATGAGCGTTTCAACATTGTCATTCCCGGTATCATATTTCCTGGTAACATAACTTCCAATCTGCAGCATTCACACACACCTAATATTCATTTAATGACCTTACCTCTTCGCCGGTCCTTGTCAGTACACTGGCATATACAAATTTTATAATTTCCCTGTTTGCCACACAATAGTCCATAAACTTATCAAATTCCATTCTGCCTATTATGTGTCTATACTGGTCATAGAGATTCTCTATTGAAGTCTTAACTTCAACACCCTCCATACCCGGGATAAAGTACACATCATTACCGTCATTCACTGCAACCATATAATACGTAATATCTCCGGAAATCCCGGTGTTTATAGTGTCATATCCGGTAAATTTCCCGGCATCCCTGTATGGTATCCCTATTACCAGTGACCTTCCTTTTTTCATGTATGCCAATGCTTTCTGGGGATCGTTGTCCATTGAAAGGGAAAATTTAAACTCCTGGATTTTTAATTTCTTTAGATTCCGGTTAACTGCACTGGATATTTTTTCAAGTGCGTTGTCCTCCTCCAGAAAGCCGAGATAATCTCTGTATGAAATTAAACTATCAATTTTATTGATCCGTATAATATAATCATTAATGTGCATGTAATTATATATTTGCGTATGTATGGCAATCCATAAACTACCTGCAAATGAGTCCTGGGGGTCCGGATAACTTTTAAACCATATTACGGGGGTATTTGATTCCATATTTATATTTACATGGTTAATTAATATTTAAAATATTTCAAATTTAATTTTACTGGCGCCGGATTATGTGACCCAGTCCGGGAGAGTTTTGATTATGATGTTATAGTGATGTAATATCTGGTTCCAGTATCTTTTCTTTGACAATTGCCATGGCATCCCTGTAATTTTTTGCGGATTTCCAGATATTGATAAAAACAATGTGGCCAACGTTCTTTTTGATTTCCTCCATATGGATATCCCTGTCATCCACATATACAACCCTATCTACTGGTATATGTACACCGTTTCCATTCAAGGTTTTAATCAATTTCAGTAGCCTCTGATCCTTATCCGGGGTATGGTCGGTGGAGTTATAATCAAATAGCTCTGAGATGCCAAAGGTTTCAAGGGCCTCTTCAACATAATCCCTGCGGTTCCAGCTCAACGTTGTTGTAATGGCGCCGTTTGACCTTGCCCATTTTATAAATGTTATGGCTTCATTAAAAAGCGTTATAACCACATTGTCCCTGTTCTTTATACTTGATGCGTTAACTCTTGTGTACGGTGGCTCAACGCCGGAGATATTCAGATGGTCCCATACAGTTCCGTCGAGATCCATAGCCAGAATCCATGGTCTAATCATCACTACTGTATTGTAAAGATAAATTAAATTTATCGGATAATATATGAAATTAATAGTATGAAAGATTTTTTATGTATTCCAAAAACAACTGTAAATATTGCTTCCATGAAGAACATATATATAGCATTATTTATAAGATAACAAATTACATATAACAAGACCGGATAGATGAATATGTTGGATAATGTAAATATATCAGAGGTAAAATCTGAAGAAGATTTCAATAATGGCATAAATATTTATGAAGAAGCATTTCCACCGGGAGAAAAAAGGCCGGTTGATGATATAAAGAAGAATATAGAAAAAAACCATGAGAAAATGTTCATTGGAAAGCAGAATGGCAATCCTGTCATGTTTGTAATGTTATGGCCGGTCAATGACCTGGACTTTTTATTCCTGGATTACATTGCAGTCAGAAAGGAATATAGAGGAAACGGGCTGGGTTCTTTATTCCTCAAAAGGATATTTGATCTTGATGACAGTGCTGGATATAATCATGTAATATTCGAGGTGGAGAATCCTGAGGAGGGCGACAATAAAACCCAGAGAAGGGCAAGAGTACAGTTTTACCGGAGGGCAGGAGCGAAAACGCTGACAGGCTTCAAATATTTCCTTCCACCACGGAACAATAATAAATCCCAGGAAATGAAGCTCATGATAATGTCCAGAAAAAACATGAAAAGGTTTGATGGAGAGAAAATACAGGCCGTTCTGGAACAAATTTACACACACATATACAATAGGAAAAGTGACGATAAGACACTTAATGGAATACTTGACGCCATTCCGGATGATATCAAACTGGAATGACTATAGCTTGTTAATGCCCTCGTGAACTTTTACCGCTATGCCCTCCCTGTAATATTTCATCTCCTTTCCTGATACTGTGGCATGCCCAACTGCAAACAGCTTTTTATGGAGATCGGTAACCATAACCTCATTTCCGGCAGTGATGTTTTCGTCGCAATCCTCAACAAATTTGAAGAATACATTGAATCCTCTGGAATTGAATTCTCCGCTATCCTGGCCGACTATTACCCTGGAAACGGGAAAATCCAGTATAGTATTCAGAAGTTCCCCGCCGTAAATAGAAAGCGTTAAAAATCCATCATTCCTCATGGTGGCTATGATCTTATCGCCCCTCTTGATATTCCTTATATGGCCTGTTGCCCTGGATTTTATTATAATATCTGATTCTTTGAATAGATCGGCTCCTGTATGAAACTGGAATTTGAACACATTATTTATTTTTGTATGGGTATATCTTCTGATTCTGGAATCCTCGGCTATTGATGGATTATATGTTTGAATGTCGGAATTTATGGATTTTAACCATTTTATATACCCTTCCATATAGCCATGATCTGTAACCCCAGAGGAGACCATCTGGCTTACAGGATATGTATTTTCGAGCTCTATTGGTATAAATATATCATTCCACTGTATCAGGAAATTGTAATCCGTGGTTTCGTATGAATGGATTATTTCATCGGATACGGGAAACCCGTGCCTCCACTGTCTGTAATTGATTAGCAATGTCTTTTTGCCGTTACTTATGTATGATTCTGTAAAATCTACAAGGCGCCGGATAAAGGCATTTTTATAGGTCATATCATTGAAAAAGTACAGTGGCGATTTCAGTGAAATGTTCCAGTATGGTTTGAGATTATGATTGATCATTTCAAGATATGCACTGTAAAGTGCAGGATGGGCCATGGATTTTTCCTCTACATACTGATATAGAGTATTTTCATATATACGCTCTTTAATTTCCGTAATTTCGTTGAATATAGCCTTGAGATTGTGTAAGGACAGCAATTTCAACCGTGTTTTTTCATCTGCCTTGATTAATTCTGCAGGGGAATATTGATTGAAAAGTGGGCTCCATTCAGGGAAATCACGTATTTCTTTAAGATTCCTGGTGCCTTCTGTATATAGCACTCTGTTATCCTTTGCATATTTTATATATGATGCGGAATCAAAAATATCAACACCCAGTAGAACAGAGAATGCGAAGAACATGGGATGACCGCCGCCAAAAAGATGTACTGGTTTTGAGAAGTCCGAATTTATCTTTGAATTTATGATTATATTCACAAGATCGCTATACCTGTACGATTCCAGGAGGGGTACCACTCCGCCTATGGGCAGATATGCTGCCTCTGACATCATTTTTGCGGATTCGATTCTCAGATCTGGATACACAGAACCCTGTATGGGCCCTGCTATTATGGAATCTTCTGTATTGACCTCCTTTAACCTTCTGTAGGTTTCATAAACTGCAGCCTTTGCCTGTTCGTAACTATCCTGTGGCTTTGTGAAAATGTCAAGAATTGTTATAATGTCGCTTCCTATGTTTTTCTGGAATTCTACAATTTCCCTGTTATTGTATTCTATATCCCCGTAAACATAGCTCTGGAA
>JAKAAK010000011.1:0-11528 GCA_021797025.1 Thermoplasmata archaeon | reverse complement strand
CCGTGCAACTAACAGAAAAATGATGGATTAACATGGACGCGAATGTGATAAAGAAAAAAAGGAAACTATTCAATAAAGATACATTGCTTATGTTCGGCCCCGCATGGCTTGTCATGATGGCTGACATGGATGCTTCATCCTATATAGGAGCAGCACAAACGGGAGCCACGCTTGGATACGGTTTAATATGGCTTATGCTGGTTCTGATTATACCCCTTTACATTGTTCAGGAACTCGCCGGCAGAATCAGCATTGCAACAAGGGACGGATTAGGGGATGTGGTAAGGAAAAACTACGGAAAGAGAATAGCATCACTGGTTGCACTGCCCATGGCATTAACTGATACGGTTACCTATGGAATAGAATATCTCGGAATAGGAATCGGGCTGGAAATAATGGGATTATCCCTTTATTATACAATCCCGGTTATATATATTATACATATATTGATTGTTACCAGAAAAAGGTATAGCCAGGCCGAAAAACCCCTGCTCGCAATATCTCTGGTATTAATCATTGCCCTCCTGGCATCATTATTCTCCAGGGGCATCATGCCGGTATCATCCCCGCTGGCGAACCCATTGCTTATTAAACCCACTGCGGGTTATTTCTTTTTGCTTGCTGCGAATGTGGGTGCCGTGATAATGCCCTTTATGATATTCTTCCAGGCATCAGCGACAGGATTGAAATTAAGTGATATAAACAGTGCGGGAATCAGCATAAAGAGACGCAGGTCATTAAGAATAATGCGCAGGGAAACTCTGATAGGTGCAATAGTAACAGAGCTGCTAATGGTAATAGCCGAGATGGCTTTTGCTGGAATACCACACGCAGCCCATTCATCGTTCTTTGCAACCCCGCAGGAACTTGGAAAGGTTCTGGTTCCCATTGCAGGTGCACTTTCACCGTTTATATTCGGAATAGGAATTATTGCCGCCGGATTTATTGCACTGATTACAATATCACTGGGAAGCGCATGGGGAATTGCAGAATCCCTTAATATTTCTAAGAAGTCATACTGGCTGGTGTATATACTGGAAAGCTTGCCTGCTGTTATAGCAGTTATGATTATCAATCCCTCAAGCATGATAGCCCTGGTTCTTTACCTCCTGATATTCTTTGTATTTACGCTCATAGCACCCATGGTAATGCTCTGGGTTATAGGAAGGAATAAAAAGATAATGGGCGACCTTGTTTTATCAAGGAAGAATGAGGCACTATATCTTACCATGTTTATTCTTATTGTGGCAACAGCGGTTATTGCGGTAGCAACCTCTTTATAATATCTGTTAATGATTGCTTATTTTTAACCTGAAAGCGGGAAGTCTCTTTCTGTAAGAGAGGGGATGAAAGTGTAAAGGTTATAGTATATTAAGTTATAATATTACTATGGTATCATACAATCTGGATAAGGGGCAGCATTCAGTGTATTCCCTATATTATCATTTCATCCAGGTTGTAAAGTACAGGAAAAAGTTATTCATAAATGATGCCATTGTTGATTTTCTAAAAATGAAGATAAGGGAGATATCGGAGACATTCAATGTAGATGTACTGGACATAGAATGCGATAAAGATTATTTCAATATGTTCTTCAAGGCAACACCATTATTGAACATTACAAAGTACATGAATGCAATAAAGACAATAACATCACGGGAAATACAGAGGAATTTCCCTGAGGTAAGGAATGAATTATACAACAATAAATTCTGGTCGCCCTCATATTTCCTTGCAACATCAGGCCAGGTAACATTAGATGTTCTAAAAAGGTATGTGGATTCACAGGGAGATAACAATGAGGGCATATAAATTCAGGCTCTATCCAAATAAGGAACAGATAGATAAATTCGAGTATATGCTGGATTTATCGCATAGATTGTATAATGCCATGCTGGAACAGAGGAAAATGGCATATGAATTGAATAAGGATTTTCATGAGAATTTAAAGGTTAATTATACATACCAGCAGAATCAATTGCCAGAACTCAAGAATGAATTCCCTGAATATAAAGAAATATATTCAAAGGTATTGCAGAATGTTGCAGATAGACTGGATAAGGCATATGACAATTTCTTCAGGAGAATAAAAGAAAGGAAGAATGGGAAAAGGATTAAGGTAGGATTCCCCAGATTCAAATCAAGAAATAGCTATAAATTCATAACATATACACAATCAGGATTCAATATAATGGATAATACACATCTATTCCTTTCTAAAATAGGAACAATAAGGATGTTTAAACATAGAGAGATAAAAGGAAATATTAAACAGTTAACCATTAAAAAAGATAAAGCAGAAAACTACTTTGCAACCTTTATTGTAGAGGAAAACACTGGGAACAGGAATCATTCAGAATTCCCATATAACCCTGTGGGAATAGATGTGGGTCTTATTAAATTAATAGCAACCACTGATAATGCACCAGTAGAGCCACCTAAATATTTGAGAAAGTCAGAGAAAACATTGAAGAAAGCACATAAGAATCTATCAAGGAAGCAGAAAGGTTCCATGAACAGGAAAGAGGCAAGGGTAAAATTGGCAAGAATATCCAATCATATATCCAACCAGAGTAATGATTTCTCACAGAAACTATCCAAAAAACTTGTGGACAACCATAACTTCATAGCATATGAAGACCTGAATATAGAAAATATGATGAAAAACCATAAGCTGGCTAAAAGCATAGCAGATACTTCATGGGGTGAACTTATAAATAATACTATTTACAAGGCTGAAAGAGCTGGTAAATACTGTATTAAGGTAAACCCCAGGAATACATCTAAACAGTGCTCTTATTTTGGGAATATTATGGAAGAATTATCTCTTGATATAAGGGAATGCCATTGCAGTAAATGTGATCTCACAATGGACAGGGATGGCAATGCTGCAGTGAATGTATTGAATGCTGGATTAAAGAAGATATTCAATACGTTTATTATGGGAAGAAACCATAAAAAGATCAGGTATAAGGGAAGAGTACCCACGGACTGTGGGGAATTCATGCCCGTGGAGGAACTGACCAATACCTTTCGGCAAGCCAGTCCCATAGAAGCGGGAAGCTCCATGCGTTAGCTTGGGGAGGAAGTCACCCAATCTGAATTTTAAAGATAAGCATTGTAAAAATCTTATTTCCATTATCCACTGAAAATTTTCAAAGTCTTTATCCTTAGTTAGAATTTGCTGATTATTTGCTTTAGCAATTGCTGTTATTATAATATCTAATTCATTAACTAATATACCTTTGTGTTTAAGAAACAGATATGGCTCAGCCGCTTCCCTCGCTTCATTGTCACCAGAGTTATACACGATAATACTTTCAGAAATATTTTTAATTTTATTATTTCCCCGCAATAATTCATATTTATTAATTATTGTCGTTGCGACGTTTTCATTTAAATTTGCTATATAATCCAATCTTTCCGATTTCTCTCCGAATATGTCAATGAAAATTTGTATCAATAATCATCTTTATCACGGGAAACTGACACCGTTTGGCCTTCATTGGTTTGATCTTCCAATTTATCTGCTTCCTCGTGACTTAATATGCCAAAGTATTTTTCCAGCAATTTTGGATTTCCTTTTTCACTATTTAATAAATCTATCAAAACTTCAGAAAATGATTTCTCTCCCTTGATATTTTTTAATCTTGCGTATACATCGTCACTTATTGAAATAACTTTTACCATATATGCATATATGTATATGCATATTTTAAATTTCCTAATCCTCTAATAATTCGTCCTGTATATTTCAGCAGTATTTTATGGATATTTCTCCAAATTTGATATAAAACTATAAATTACAGCTAATTTCAGTATCTAATTATGGACCATTCTTACTTTATCCCATCTTTTCCGGCAAAATTATAATAAAGATAAACCAATTAAACATTATGAAAGCTTTTGTTTTGAAAGAACCAGAAAAGCTTGAATCTGTGGATATTGAGCCTACAGAACCAGGAGATAATGAAGTGCAGATTAAAACAATGGCATGTGGCATATGCGGAACTGACTTTCATGCATACCATGGAAAGCATCTAGCGGTAAAGTATCCAGTAATTCCCGGCCATGAATTAAGCGGCATAGTAACCAAAACAGGAACTAACGTAAAATCCTTTCATGCTGGCGACCACGTCGTGGTTGATCCTAATATAACCTGCGGCCACTGTGATTACTGTAAAGAGGGAAAAGAAAATTTCTGTGAGAATATGAGAAGTGTGGGAATAAATTATCCAGGAGGATATGGCGAGTATGTTACCGTTCCGGAAAAGGTAGTTTACAGTGTGCCTGAAAACATGGACTTTAAACATGCTGCAATGACAGAGCCCGTAGCTTGCATTATTCATGCCTTTGAAACAACAGATGTTCACCTGGGAGGATCTGCGATTATTCTGGGTACAGGCTTTATAGGACTCACATTTCTTCAGATCCTGAAGGGTATGGGTTACTATCCTATACATATCATGGGCAGGAATCCAGTAAGGAATAAACTTGCGGCAAAGTATGGCGCTGATGCATTATATACAAGTGCTGATGAAATAATGAACAGCCCGCTTATCGGCAAGGCAAGCCTTGTAATTGAAGCAACAGGAGATAATAGCGTTCTTGCAAAAACAGTTGATATGGTTTCACCCTCTGGAAAGATCTTTGCCTTCTCTGTGTATCCTCCTGGAGAAAATGTAAGCATAAATGCGAATAAAATTTACAGCAAGGAAATTTCTATCTTCGGTGATTTCATAAATCCTTACACAATGATGAAAGCAATAAACATGATAAATTCTGGGCTTATTGATTGCAGCGGCATGGAAGATCATATAATAAGATTGAAAGACATAGGCAGTTTATTTGAATCAGGGAAAAAGGACTTTATCAAGCCGGTTATTTCTTATTATTCGTAGATTTTAAATTTATATCTATTTTCTCAAGGATATTGCAGAGCTGTTCCACATCCTCAGGTGGAAGCGATGAGATGGATTCATTTATGATTTTTTTAATTATGCCCTGTATTTCATTGAATACTTCCAGGCCATTGCCTGTTATCTGAATATTTATTACCCTCCGATCATCATTGCTGTGTATTCTTTTGACTAAACTCCTCTGTTCCAGGCCATCGGTAATATCGGTAACCCAACCCTTGGCGAGGGAAAGTTCATCCGCAAGGTACTTCATGTTTCTTGGCTCACTGCTCACAAGATATAGCAGCTTGTAATCAGTTTTGGTAAGGGAATATTCCCCTATTTTATCCTTTATCCTGGAGCCATATTCCGTAAGGATGCTGTCTAGCATGGACCATATTGTAATAGTTCTTTCCATGATATTACCTCTTCATCTTCACTACCCTGTCGGATATATCTGGACCCTCCGGCTTGGCTTCCACAGCATCTGTTTTTTCCGATTTGGATTTTCTCAGTGGCTCACGGAATATTGAAATAATTGCTCCCACGAAGACTATTGCTGCACCGACATAGAACACTATATGCAGAGATTTCATGAAAGCTGGGGCAAATATAGTGGGGAACCATGTTCTGGCAGTCATTGTTGCTATGGCACTTGCAGGGATGCTGCTAACAACACTGGGTGGCAGCAACCCGAGTATCACAGTTGCGGGGTTAATTCCAAGGAGCGCCCCGAATATAGCCTCCGTAGGCGGGAGCTTTGCCATTTCCGTTGCAAGCGTGCTTCCTCCTCCGGCAGCATAAACCGCGGATGATAAGGTATGCGGCAGTGTTGAGGTTAATCCCAGTATGAGTATTGAAAAGAATATGCCCATACTTGCAGTCGTACCGACATTTCTAAGGGTTGACAACATGCCGGAGGCTGAACCCCTGACATCAGGAGGAACTGATGACATGACAGCAGAGGTGTTAGGTGCCGTGAACATTCCCATTCCGGCTCCGAACATGAATAGGAGTATAGCCATGAATATGTAAATGAAATCAGCAGGGAGCAGTACTAATAGGAGCAATGCAATTCCCGAAACGATAAGTCCTGCTGATGCAAGCCATCTCTGGCCATGTGTATCTGAGAACTTGCCTGCCAGTGGACCGAATATTCCCATGGCCACAGTCATGGGGAGCATGTATATCCCTGCCCAGAACGGTACTGATGCATAATGGTACCCGTGTATTGGAAGCCATATGCCCTGGAACAGTATTATAATCATGAACATGAATCCCATCATGCCCATACTTGATATCATGCCTGCAAAGCTACCTGCAGTAAAGCCCCTGATCTTGAATAGACTGAGGTTGAACATGGGCTGTTTTACCTTTCTCTCCACAAATGGGAATGCAATAAGCAGTATAGCTCCCACAATAAGCGCTACCTGCACCCATGGATTGCCCCATCCCATTGCACTGCTCTTATAAGGGGCTATTCCGTATGTAACTCCCACAAGGAATATAATTAAACCACCGGCAAATGTAATATTGCCTGGAATGTCCAGCCTCTGCTTTTTTCTGGGAGATGTTTCTTTGAGTTTGAGAACAGACCAAACAGTTCCTATAATGCCTACTGGGACACTCACCAGGAATATATATCTCCAGTTAATTGTTGCCAGAATTCCTCCAACAACTATTCCTATGCTCATTCCTGCTGTTGCCGCAATGGCATTTATTCCCAGTGCGAATCCCCTTTCTTCCTTCTTGAAATTATCGGTAATAATTGCATAACTATTGGCAAATATGAATGACCCGCCTACTGCCTGGATTATCCTGAATATAATAAGTTCCAGTGCACCGGTGTCCCCCTTTCCAGGTGTAAGATATAACAATATAGACCCGATTGTAAATATGGCAAAACCCATATTGAAAAGCCTGACCCTTCCGAACATATCTGATAATCTTCCTATTGTAACAAGGAGTACTGCAGTTACTATCATATAACCCATAAGTATCCATAGAAGATACACAAATGAATTGGGCTGTAAGGGGTTTAATTTAATTCCGGTAAATATAGCCGGCAACGCTATAATAAGAATGCTCATATTTATGGTGGCCATCAATACCCCCATAGTCGTGTTGGATAAAGCTACCCACTTCTCCTGAACCATGATAGTTAATTATTTTTTATTATTTAAAGGTTATTTTACAAAAATATTTATTAATAAACAATCATCAAGTCAAGAATTATTTCATGTAGTAATATTCCCCTTCTGACTTCTGCTGGCGATCCAGTGCACTGTTTAATTTGTTAATTCTCGGCCTTTTTGTGATTTCATCGCGACGGAATGTAATTCCCAGTTCCCTGAGGAATGCATTCATGCCCTCCCTCATACCCATGGGGCCTCTGGATTCACCGTATACACCCTGTTCGCCCTTGAAAACTATAAGTGCATCAGATATCAGATCTATAAGGTAAATATCATGATCAACAACTATGGCGCTCTTTTTGTTATTTTCCATTACCCTTCTTATGATTCTTGCAACACTCATCCTGTATGAAGAATCCAGATGTGCTGAGGGCTCATCAATAAGGTAAAGGTCTGCGTCCGTTGCCAGCGTCAGGGCTATGGATGTACGCTGAAGTTCTCCTCCAGAAAGGTCTCCCATGCCCTTGTCATACAGCTCCTCTATATTAAGTGGGGAGAGGATTTCATTTTTAATAAATACATCCTCCATTTTTTCCTTCAATGCATTGGAAAGAAGTTCGTAAACTGTGCCTTCATAATCACTTGATATGTACTGCGGCTTATATGCTATTTTCAGTTCATTTTCAACGGACCCTGAATCTGGCTTAACAACTCCGGAGAGAATTTTGACAAAGGTGGTTTTTCCCAGTGCGTTCTGGCCCAGAACACCGATTATTTCCTCCCTGTTTATGTAGCCTTCACCTATATTCAGTTTAAAATTTCCGTACTGTTTTTCCATGGGAGTCCATGATGTTACCCTCGTTGTTACCGAGGTTCTCTTGCTGGATTTAACAGTAAAATCTATAGATGTCGGCCTGATTCTTACATTTTCTTCCCTGATATATCCTGAGAGAAAGGCATTTATTGCCTTATTCGTGGATTTTTCCTTGGTAATCACACCGTATGCTCCCGGGCTTCCGTAAACCAGGTTTATCTGATCCGCCATTTTATCAAGAATGGCAAGATCGTGTTCAACAACTAGCACGGTTTTGGATTTTGAAAGTTCACGTATTATTTCCGATATGCGCAGACGCTCATTGATGTCAAGATATGACGAAGCCTCATCGAAGAGGTAAATATCTGCATCCTTCATCAGTGTCATGCCCACTGCCAGTTTCTGCAATTCCCCGCCAGAAAGGTCCTTAATATCCCGATCAAGGGAGCTGGACATTGCAAGTTCATCTATTATAAGGTCCATATTTCCGTGGTCATTGCTTTTCATTATTTCACGGACAGTGCCTTTGACCACTCTGGGAATAAGATCAACATACTGATTTTTCAGCACTGCCTTCTTTTTTCCGCTGTATAAATCTCTGAAATACTGGCCCATTATGCTCTTGGAAAATTTTTCTATTACAAAATCCTGATCGTTTTGTCTTTCTATATCACCGAAATTGGGTACCAGCACACCGGAAAGTATATTCATTGTTGTGGTTTTTCCCAGTGCATTCTGGCCGAGAATTGCATTAACCCTGCCTGTTCCTAGCTCAGGCAATGAATACAGCCGGAAAGAGTCTATTCCATACTGGTGGACTATATTTTTGTTAAGCTCATCCGGTATGCTCACTATCTTTATGGCGTCAAAGGGGCATCTCCTCACACATATCCCACATCCTATGCACAGTGATTCGGTAATCACTGGAAAATCATCAGACTGGCCCGGAAATTCAATGGTCTTTGCTCCGTTCCTGACAGGTGGGCAGTAGTACCTGCACTCATGATTGCACTTTTTCGGATGGCATCTTTCCCTGTCCAAAATAGCTATGTGCATATTATATTCTCAAAATTTAATTTGGTTTCCAGTATTCGTCCGGTATTTCACTGTAAATATCGAACTGGCTGTCACGGTCTGATGATGTATTTATATTCATCTCGGATAATTCAAGAACTCTCAGGACATTGAGTATCCAATAGTGTATACGCCACTCTCTTCCATCAAAAAGTGTTGTTTCTTCCCTCTCGGTTTCCAGTATTCCCAGGTCTTCCATGGTATAAAAAACATCCCGATCTTCCGGCTCAAGCATGTTGTCTATAACCCTCGTACTGTATCCGAAGAAATTAATAATATGCTCTGCAGAGGATTCTGATTCCTCAATACCCATCTTCCGATTCTGCAGACTCAAACCATTGCTTATTGCTCTTGACAATTCATCTATCTTGACGTATGTCCTGTTTCTTAATTTTACCATTTCCATGTTACTTGTTGCCACATTAATCACCCTTTAAAGTAAACATACCTTATTACATGTCAATTAATAAGGTTATTTAATTTTGATTAATAATATGCCATTTATATTATATTAATCTTTCCAGAAAAATGAGAGAACAGCATATATAGTCTATATATAATATATAGGTAATATTTATAATATTTAGAAACCTGAAAGATTCAGAGAATTAATGAGTTCAGATATTGACAAATCAATGGACATGGCAAAATCTTCAAGATTCCACTATAAGGTATTATTTATATCAGGGCTGGGTTTCTTTACCGATGCCTATGACCTTTTTATAATAGGTGTTGTTATACTTTTACTGCCATATGCCGGGTGGCACAGCATAAGTGTATTTTATGAGGGTTTAATAACATCCACTGCGCTTCTTGCCGCGGTTATCGGTGCTATTGTATTCGGGCGCCTTCTTGATTATTCCGGTAGAAAGGCTATTTACGGACTCGAGTTGATTGCACTCATTGTAGGGGCGCTGGGAAGTGCATTTCTTACACCGGTTAACAATGTGTTTCTGCTATTATTCTGGAGATTTCTTCTGGGCATTGGCATAGGCGGGGATTATGCCACCAGCTCAACAATAATGACCGAGTATTCCAATACCATGAACCGTGGGAAATTCGTTGGGATGGTATTTTCTATGCAGAGCTTCGGCCTTATAGCCGGGCCGCTTATATCCATAGCATTCCTTTCAAATGCAGTATCACCCTATATAACATGGAGGCTGCTTCTTGCAATAGGTGCTCTTCCAGCAATCGTCGTAATATATTTCAGGAGGAAAATGCCTGAGCCACCGAGATATACTGCTGATGTGAGGGGGGATTATGCTCAGGCAGCCCAGAATTTAAAGGATTTTACAGGCATAACCTCTGATGAACAGCATGGGAGTACGGTAAATGCTCCCTGGTACATTCTTTTCAGGGACAGGAAATTCCTTTTAACTCTTATAGGCACCGCGGGTGCATGGTTTTTGATGGACTGGGCTTTCTACGGGAATTCTATTATGTCTAACAGCATACTTGCCTTCCTGGTTCCACCATCGATTACAGGCATTCATGCTATTATACTTACAAACGAGTACTCTGCCATGATATTCGGGATAGCGGCTTTTCCGGGATACTGGCTTGCATCATTTACCATAGATAGGATAGGCAGAAAACCTGTGCAGATCGTGGGATTTGCCATGATGGGCATTTCATTCGGAACAATAGCCTTATTGAGTTTTCTTACAACTTATAAATTCCTTGATTATTTCCTTTTAATCTATGGCATAAGTTATTTCTTCATTATGTTCGGTCCGAATGTAACGACTTTTGTTTACCCACCGGAGGTATTCCCCATATCAACAAGGGGGCTGGGAACAGGTATATCCTCTGCCGGTGGAAAAACAGGGGCTTTCATCGGGACTCTGGCTGATACCATAATTCTATCTATCACAGGAATCCATTTTCTGATGGGGATGCTTGCAGTGATAGCATTTACAGGAATGGTTATCACAATACTTCTTTTACCGGAAACAAAACGGAAGAATCTGGAAGAAACATCCCGGGAGAGGGAATTCAAAAACACCGGGAAATGAAAGATTTTAATACTTTTTAATTCTAATCCATCACAATATGGAAGTTATTTTTCCGGATCCAGAAAATAAAAGAAAACTGAGCATTTACAGGGGAGATGAAAATGGTAATGTAAAGATTTCAGGAAAGAGATATGCTTACACAGAGGAAACTCTGTCGCCTGGCATTATTAAAGAATTTTATTACCGTAATAATCTATTCCCCGGTTTTGAGGATAAAATTGCCATAACTGTTTATACAATAATCAATAATAAAAAGACAGGGATCATGGGAATACTGAATGCAACCCCGGATTCTTTTTTCAATGGATCAAGAATCAGCAACACATCGCAAATAGATAGTATGATTGATATGAAGCCGGATATTATCGATATAGGCGGTGAAAGCACAAGACCGGGAAGCGCAGAAGTTGATCCGGAAACTGAATTTTCAAGAATCAAAAATGTCATAGAATATATAAAATCGGTCTCAAACATACCTTTATCCCTGGATTCCAGGCATTATGAAACGGTAAAAAAGGCCATGGCGTATGGAATCGATTACATCAATGATATATCCGGATTCGGGGATAACCGCATGGTGGAACTTGCA
>JAKAAK010000187.1 GCA_021797025.1 Thermoplasmata archaeon | reverse complement strand
TGATAGCCCTATAACACCTGAAAATACCATGAAGCTTCCAACAACTACATAGATATAATTTTTTAAACCATTTTTTAAATTGAACATATCCATGAATAATTTTGTTATCCCCGGCTTCTTCCGCTTAATTATCAGGTCTGATTTCTTTATGGTGTTGGTGGACAGGAGGGCAGTAACCACCACTACGACCGTTATTAAAACAATTACATACTGCCTATACGGTGTGTCTATCAGGAAACCTGTGATGCCATATCCCATCATAGAGCCTAAAAGTCTGAATATGCCCCCTATTCCACTACCCTTACCTCTTTGATCTTCTCCCAGAATATCTGCGTATAGTGGCTGGTATGCCCCTACTGCTACATTCGAAGAGATCTGTATCATAATATACCCGAGAAGAACGCCCGCAAGTGTAATAGTTAGAAGCTGATTAAGAAACATTGATAGCACTATGAATATTGCTCCAGCCATAATATAAGGTCCACGGCGACCCCACCCAAAATTATACTTGTCACTCAATGTCCCGAAAAAAAGACCAATAAATACACCGAGGGCAGTACCTATAAATGCAATTATTCCCAGGAATAAACTACTTTTATTATACGACAATAATTCAATGGGCAGTATATAAGATTCATATGAAATCCATAGATAATTGGTGCCAAGATGTATGGCATTCATTTTTAATAAATAACTGGTGCTTTTTGGTATATTTACCACTTTTTATTAACATAGCTATAGTATTAATAAACATACGTTTTGTATATTGATAGTTTTCATATAACTTCCAGAAAAGATAAAAACAATGAATAATTGACCTCGAGACAACATAATTTAGTTATACGCACATATCAGGTATAATTTATACAAATGTGCCAGCATTGGAAAAAGCCATGGGCAATATCAGTAAAGAATAGAACTTTATTATATAACTTAAGGCTATAATCCCTATGGCTGATAAAAGTATTGATAAACAGGTTGACAAATATTATAACGAAGCAATGAAACTTTTTAATGATGAAATATATGATAAAGCAATCCTTCCGTTAACCAGGGCCATTAAATTAGATAATGGCAATCCAGAGTATTATGAAAAGCGGTCGTGGTGTTATATATATACAGACGAGAGCAAGAAGGCAATAGAAGACATAGATAAGGCCTTATCCATAGTTAAAAAGCCGGAGTATTATATTGCAAAGGCATACGCATTGATAAATGATAACAATAACAGTGAGGCATACACGGCACTTGATACAGCAATAAATATGGCTCCAGGGAATCCCGATTACCATTCTATTAAAGGAGATCTGCTTCTTGACGACAAAAAATATGGCCCTGCTCTAGAACAGTATAATACAGCAATAAAAATACTTCCAGGTGTATACCAGTTCCATTATGGAAAAGCCATGGCTTATTCGTATATGGAAAAATTTCCTGAAGCGCTTGAAGAATATAACAGAGTTATAGAAATTGAGCCAAATTTTGGGGAAGCTTATTACAACAGATCAATAATTTATCTGGATCAGGATAAGTTTGAAGATGCCATCCGGGATGCTGAGAGGGCAATGGATCTTGAATCAGACGTTCCGGATAATTTCGATTTAATGGGAAACATTTTAGCAGCAATGGAAAAATACGAAGAGGCCTTAAAATATTATGGTGAAGCAATAGAACTTGACAGTAGATTTGCTGCGGCCTATTATGATATGGGAATTATGTACGACAATATGAAAAACTATAGTAACGCCATTGAAAATTATGATAAGGCAATTAAACTGGTTGATAATTACTATGAAGGAACAAAATCGCCTTCAAATGCAGCTATTCCAGCATTTCTTAAAAAAGCAAATGACTTATATTTGCTTAATAAAGCAGATGACGCCATTGCCACCTATGAACAGGCATTTAAGAGAGAACCAGGAAGTGTAATAATTCCGGTAAAAATGGGACATATACTATTTGAACTGGCAAGGTACAGTGATGTGGTATCACTTCTATCACCAATCTTTTCATATGGCCTGAAAACTATTAAAAAAATGTGCGCAGAAGATGAATGCGAGGATAACCACCTTATATCCGGATTAAATGACCTTATCAATAGTTGCAATGCCACCGGTAAAACACAGAATGTCAAGTTATATAAAAAATTACTAGATGACATGCAATGAAGCAATGCACACGAATAAATTATTGACTCAAGTTAAATGATAAATCTATCTATTCCTATTATATATTATAGTAACAATAAAAGCATACAGGTCATTCCATTGATAAAATGGCCATCTCGGAACCAGAGGGAACTGGATAGATGGTGTAGCGCTATCCTCCCGGAGTTTGAGTATTATAAGAATGGTGGCTTCCAGAGGTATATTTTATATAGTTAAGGAAAAAGTAACCTTACTATGAATTATAATTATTCATTGCGTTTAACACGAGCTATTCTGATAAATTATTAAAATCAGATTTCTAAAACTTGTGTTTTTATTATTTCCTAACAAGAATATTACTTTTTATATCACTATTGTGTTTGGCATAGCACCATACCTTATACGTTTGGAATTTTTATAGTTTGCCGGTTTTGGATGCTATATTCGTAAATATGCTTAAATTTTTCATCATCAGATAAATTTAATGTACAATGGAATTTTTATATAAGACAATACATAATATTTAACGATAAGAAATGAATTCAATACTAATATTTTTTTACTATTAAAGTTTTTAGGAGAATGGAAAGGCCGGTTATTAGAATTTTTAGTGTTTTATAAATAATTCAATATATTATTTATTAATTTTTAAAATTATAGCAGGTTTATATAACAGGATTCACATCAAACTATATGGGTGATATAGAAAATATATCAAAAAATCCGGAAAATCAGCTAAAAATGTTATTATTCCATAGAAATCCAGAATTGAATGGAAGACTGGAAACATTTGTGAGAATGCTTGAACCAGCGAATATTGTTGTTATTACTGACCCAGATTTTTATGAAAAAAAACTGGTAGGGGAAATGGCAACAGACCATGAACTTATAGAATTGAATAGGAAATATTACAGTAATTCTTACCTGTACAGGAGCAATCCAGATGATGTTGCAAGGACTGAGAAGGATACATACATATCCAGTTTAGATGAGAAGAATGCTGGTGCAACAAATAACTGGATGGAACCAGAACACTTAAAATCCCGCATTTTCAATTTAATTAAAGGTTCAATGAAGAATAAAACCATGTATATCGTACCATTTATTCTGGGCCCCGCAGGTTCGAAATACAGTGAAGCGGGCATACAGATTACAGATAATCCATATGTTGTAATTAACTTAATAAAAATATCGCTTGTTGGAAAAGAAGCCATAAACCGTATTGAAAATACAGGCAAATATGTGGTAGCAATCCATGTAACCGGTACCCTGGATAAAAATAACAGATACATTGCACATTTCACAGATGAAGACCTGATAATTAGTGTAAATACCGCATATGGCGGAAATGCCCTCCTGACCAAAAAAGGCTACGCGCTGAGAATAGCAAGTGTACACGCAAGGGACAACTCAAGGATGGCAGAACATATGATGGCACTTGAAGTTACATCACCCAGCGGGAGAAAATACGGCATCTCAGGAGCTTTTCCAAGCGCCAGTGGCAAAACGAACCTATCTATGATACGGACTCCTACTGATATGGCTGGCTGGGATGCGCAACTATTGAGTGATGATATTATATGGATGCATATCAATAATGACTCGCTATACGCAATTAACCCTGAATATGGATTTTTCGGTGTTGCACCTGGCACCAATGCAACAACAAATCCCAATGCAATGAAAGCATTCAATAGGGATACAATTTTTACAAACACTGCACTAACAACGGATGGCAAACCCTGGTGGTATTCACTTGACCCTTCTGTAAGTGAGGTATATGACTGGCATGGCAATTTAACTACGGATTTAAAGAATGCGGCCCATCCAAACTCACGTTTTACTACACCAATAAAGAATTACCCGTATCTTTCTAGTAAATTCTATGATAATGAAGGCTTGAAAATTGACGCTATGTTATTCGGAGGCAGGCGCAGTGATCTCATACCGCTTGTGAGGCAGGCAAAGAGCTGGGCGCAGGGCGTGCTTTTCGGCGCAATGATAAGAGCTGAAACAACGGCTGCTACAACTGGAAAAGTTGGAATATTGAGAAACGACCCTATGGCCATGATTCCGTTCTGCGGGTATAACATAGGCGATTACTTCCAGCACTGGCTTGATATGGGAAAACTAGTACAGCACAGGCCTGAGATTTTTTATGTGAACTGGTTCAGAAAAGATTCAGATGGAAATTTCATCTGGCCTGGCTTCAGTGAGAATTTCAGGGTTATTGAATGGATTGCCAGCAGGCTGGATGCAAAAGCAAATGCCATTGAAACCCCTGTTGGATTAATTCCCGACATAGCTAATTTCGCCTCTGGAAATTTAGGCAAAAACAAATTAGAGCAGCTCTTTGAGATAGATTATCCGGGATGGTTAAAGGAACTTAACGAAATAGAACCATTTTTCAAAAAGATAGGCGATAGTTTCCCCGAAGAACTGTGGAGAGAATTTCATAACATGAAAGATGGAGTGGAAAAACAAATTTAAATTATAATATTTGCAATTAATTTTAACATTATATTTTATTGGTAACCAGATCATAAATGCTTACAGAATTGAATAAAACAGTGATAAAGCAATTACTTTAATGGAAATCCAATAACCAAGTTTTAATATTAATTTGAATTATAAAACAATGGAAGGGCATAGAATAGAAGATCTTCTGAGATTAAAAAATATTGAAAATGTTATAATCGACAGTACGGGAAAACGTATTGCCGCACTGGCGGGAAGCACGTACAGAGACTATAAGAAAAAGGAGTTTAATAAGTATATTTACATTCTCAAGGAAGACCTTTCAACAGAGAGGGTGATTCAGGGAACTGGAATAAAATGTATTGATATCTCAGATACAGGCCGGCTACTGTATGCTGATGGGCATGGAATACATATAACAGGGAATGGCTTTTCAGACCTTAACATAAAATTTGACGGTGGAATACAGCAGGCAAAGTGGATGGGGGATAAAATACTTTTCACAGCCACAGTAAAAAAACACAGCAGCCCTGAAGATGCCTACTTTTTTGAAGAAAATGATCCGTTGAATGAAATGTATTTGCTGGACCTTTCACATGGAATTAAAAAAATAACCGGAAATATACACATATGGGAATTCGATAATGATGGTGAAAATATATACGCTGTTACATCCAGCAAACCTATGGAGAGTTGCTGGTACAATTCATCTGTTTCGAAAATATACCTGGATGGAAAGGTAGAAAAGGTTTATGACCCGGATTTCAGGGAACTTGGAAAAATTACAGTCAATGGAAACAGGGCAGCTTTCCTTGAATCAATAATGAGCGACAGGGGTGTCATATCCGGAGATATAATCCTTTTGGAAAATGGACATGCTAAGAATATTACAATGGGCTCAGAAACAACATATTCACACATTGAATTTCACAAGAATTCTATGTATGCACTGGAAAACCACATGGGCACATTTACAATAAGAAATATGGAATCCGGAAAAGCTATATGGAAGGGGAGCGGAATTGTATATCCTGTATTTTCACCTGCATTTTCAACCAATGGGAATATATTTGTATTTCCGTATTCCAATGAAAAGGAAATAGCAGAAATCGTGCGTGTAGAATCTGGAAAGGTTAGCAGATCTGGAATAAATAGTGAGCTGCAGAACCTTAAGGCGTATCCATCAGAACTCGTAGAATGGAAATCCTCAGATGGCAAGGATATCTACGGCTTCTTCAGATCGGAAGGCTCCGAAAAACCTGTAATTGTATACATACATGGAGGGCCTACATCCTTTTCCTATCCTGCATTCATAGACAGGACAACAATGTATCTCGGTGCCGGATTTTCAGTGTTCCTCCCTAATTACAGGGGAAGCATAGGAATGGGCAGGCAATACGCTGAATCAAATCGGGGAGATATGGGCGGCATGGATTTTGAAGATGTTATTACTGGAATAAATTATCTTAAGAAACAGGGAAAAATAAAGACCGATAGAATATATATAACAGGTGGTTCATATGGCGGGTATATTTCCGCTCTGGCGATAATGAAATCAGATATATTCAAAGCTTCTGTTTCGCTCTACGGAATTTCTGACTGGATTAGTTTCCACGGTGTATCCAATCTCTATAACTGGGATCAGGTACATATGAATGATGACCCCTATAATTTCAAAAAATACGATGGATTTTCCGCAATAAGAATGGATCATGATGTAAAAACTCCTGTATTGCTGATGCACGGGGTGGAAGATCCATATGTTCCCATAGGGCAGTATTATGAGTTTTAC
>JAKAAK010000010.1 GCA_021797025.1 Thermoplasmata archaeon | reverse complement strand
CTTTTTATACGGTTAATCTATTATGACATCAGGGTTTGTGGGGTAGCCTGGCATCCTTCCAGCTTCGGGAGTTGGAGACTCCGGTCCAAATCCGGACAGACCCATAGATGTTCATAAGCGAATACCTTATATATTTGTAGTGTATAGTAGTTTATGACTTTTGAATCGAAGTATAAGGAATTGCTGGAAAATGAGGAAATAAGCCGGTGGTTCGACAATCTCATGGCTAAATCATATCTCACGGCAACGGTTTACCTCAGAGGGCTTGGCTATTATTGTGAGCTGACAGGGGCTACTCCAGATACTATTATTCAGGATGCGAAGTCTGGAAAATTACGAAATGACTTTATGGATTTTGTCAGGAAAATGGAAAAGGATGGGAAAGCTGGCTCTTATATCGCCAGGTACAAGAAAGTTTTGCGTTCTTGGCTAGGCTTCAACGGACTGGACTTCAAGCTTAATGTTAACATTGCCTATGAGAACAGGGCTCCCAGAGTGGAAGGGGAAAGAATACCGGAAAAGTCAGAGCTTGCAAAGATACTGAGGAAAGGTTCAGGAAGGGCAAGAGTGGCGATCTCCCTGCTAGCATTCAGTGGCCTTAGACCAGAAACACTGGGCAATGCAGAAGGCAAAGACGGCTTGAAGTTATCTGACTTTCCGGAAACGAAGATAGAAAATGGCAAAGTGGAATTTGAAAAAATCCCCACCATGGTTAATGTGAGGTACACACTGAGCAAGGCAAGGCATACCTATTTTTCATTTCTGGGGCAAGAAGGAGCTACATACTTGAAAGAATACCTTGAATCAAGGATCAGTGAAGGCGAAGACCTGAAAGCCGATACCCCGCTATTCAAACTGGATCCACAGGGGCGTATTAGCCATGAATACATAAGAACGCAACTGGCAACAAGGGATATCAGAAAAGCTATAACTGAATCCGATTTTTCATGGAGGCCTTATGTTTTGAGGGCCTATTTTGCAACTGCTTTAGATAATGCCGAAAACAAAGGGCTTATTTCCCATCCATGGAGAATGTTTCTCATGGGACATAAGGGGGATATTGAGGCCCGTTATTCTACCAATAAGAGGTTGCCGCCTGATATGATTGAAGAAATGAGAACTGCATACCAGAAGTGCTCCAAGTTCTTTGAGACTGAAGAGAAGGGGATAAAAGAAGAGGACTATCAAAAAATACTAAGGGATGCTGCCATCGATACGCTTACCGGTGCATTGGGCGTTACACTGGATGAAGACCAGAAAGAGGAGCTGCGGAATCTTGACTCTGCCGAATATCAGAAAAGGCTTGGAGAAATATTCAAAACCAAGAAGGCAGACATCCTGAACAACGGCAATTCACAAAAAGTGATACCCTTCAAGGACGTGGAAACATACATTGAAAAGGGATGGGAATACGTGAGGGACTTCCCGGGAAGCAAAGCTATAGTGAAGCTCCCCTCATAGGTATGTGGACAGGTAACATCATATTAAAGGTAGAATTACACCGCCCATGCCTCTTACACTCTAAAATCATTGAGATAACGGTTAATTTATTTTCAGTTTAGAATTGTTTTTTACACACCCTCTTATCTTAAGATTAAAAAAATAGGTTAAAATGTCTTTAATTTGCTTCATTTTTAAAACCGGAATTTTTGATTAATTATTTAGAAGTTTATTATGTTAATTATTAGTAAAAATACTACATACAATACAGACACTTAATGTCCTGCATAGATAGAATCACAAAAATTATTATCCAATGTTGATATTAAACATAGGAAATTAAAAAAAAGAGGATTTATTATGGAAAAAGATGAAAAATATGTAGAACTTCTTTGGTACGATAAATATACAAAAATTAATTTAAGTAATAGGTCACCTATTGATTATCCCAACTTACCATTTCAGGTCATAGAGACTGTTAATAAACCCCGTCCTAAAGGCGGTTTAAACACTTCACTTTTCCCGGAAGAGAAATGGCCAGATAGATACCCAATTGATTGGAAGAATAAGCTTATTTGGGGTGATAACAAACTGGTAATATCATCGCTTTTAAAACAGGGTTGGGCAGGGAAAATAACTCTAATATACATTGACCCTCCATTTTATACCGGAGCCGATTTTTCGTATAGCACACAGGTGAATGACGATACAGAAGTGGAGAAAGAACCATCCGTAATAGAGCAGAGAGCCTACAGAGACACTTGGAGTGGAGGAATAGCTTCTTATCTCAAGTATATGTATGAGAGATTACAATTGATGAGAGATTTGCTAGCAGAAAATGGGTCTATTTATATTCATCTTGACTGGAGAGTAAGTCATTATGTAAAAATTATGTGTGACGAAATTTTTGGATATGATAACTTTAGAAATGAAATAATATGGCATTATTTTGTGTCAGGGAAGTATCCTAATGAGTTTGCCAAAGATCATGATAGTATATATGTTTATGCAAAGTCCAATAGCAAGAATACAATATTCAATTATGAAAGAGGAATTGATAAAAATTTATATTACGAAAAGTTTTACGAAAAACAAATTATTAAGGGAAATGATGGTAAAGAATATTATAAGTATAATGGGGAATTAAGACCTTTTTTAAAACAGGTTTCGGAAACATGGAATTTAAACAAGATCAAAAGAGATGGAACAGAAATATTAGGTTATCCTACCCAGAAACCAGAAGCCCTGCTTGAGCGCATAATAAAGGCATCAAGCAATGAGGGGGACATTGTTGCAGATTTCTTTTGTGGTTCTGGTACAACATTGTCCGTTGCAGAGAAATGGGGTAGAAGATGGATGGGTTCTGATTTGTCCAAATATGCAATTCAAGTTAGTAGGAAGAGGTTGTTAGATATCCATAACTCCAAGAATTTAACGAATGAAGAAGTTAATAAATATGGAAAACCTGCAAGGCCATTTGAAATATGGAATATAGGAAATTACGAAATGGCGTATTGGAAGGAAAACCCTGCAGATTACATCACATTTATGATTAAATTATATAAATCCAACCGGGAAAATGGGTACAAGTACATACATGCATCAATTGGCAATAGGGCAGTGCACATAGGTCCAATCAACGCTCCGGTTTCTATGGATGAGATTGGAAATTTTGTATCCGAATGCCTCTCTAGTGGATTTAACAAGGCAGATGTGCTTGGATTGGAGTGGAATTACGAAGTAAACGAACTTGCAAAAAAGATTGCAGAAAGAAATGGTATAGAACTTAATCTTATTCAAATACCGAACATAAATGAGCTAAAGTCTGCCCTTGCAGGTACAAAATTCGACTTAAAATTGCTAAAAATTCCAGATCAGGTGATAGAGAAAAATCTAATTCCATCAGTTAAATTTAATCCACTTGCATATCTTCAGGTATCTAACAATGTAAAGGAGAAAGAAATAACTTTGAAAATTGAAGATTTCCAAATTCCAGAAACACCTGAAATTTCTGACATAATAGAAAAGATAAAAGACTCTAGACAGTTAATCGATTATTGGGCTGTAGATTGGGATTACAAAAATGATACTTTTCATAACCAATGGCAAAGATACAGAACGAAAAAGGATCTAAAAGTAGAGTACGAAGCCAAATATAATTACGAAAATAATGGAGAATATACAATAATGGTAAAAGTTGTTGATGTTTTTGGAAACGATACCAATAAAGTGCTTAAGGTGAAGATATGAATCCAACAGACATTTTAATACCTGAAGATAGGGATAAAAGTAAGTGTTATTTGGTCAACAAATTAAGACTGGCTATTAACCAGTGGAGAACCTCGGGTTACCCGGGCACAACAAATACTACTAAGAGGCTTCTAAACTATTGGTTCAATGAAGATCATATTATAAATAACGAAAAATTTGAATTCTGGTATGCGCAAAGGGAATCTATTGAGACCTTAATTTATATTTATGAAGTTTTGAAAAAGAAATCCTTCATAGATTTAGCTAAAGAATTTGGAGATGGTCCAATAAGATTTTATGATCCTGAGACAGACCTGTATCCCTTGTATGGCTTTAAAATGGCTACCGGCTCCGGTAAAACCTATGTTATGGCTTTAACAATAATATGGCAGTACTTGAATTATCAGTTAGAAAATAAAAATAATTATACTTCTAAATTTCTTATCATAGCCGGTGAAAAAAATATAATATATGATAGACTGAAAAGAGATTACCAAGATGGTAAAATATTCACAGCAATCCCATTAATTCCACCTGAATTGTATGATTCTTTCGACCTTAAAGTTATACTTAAGGAGGACCCATTCTACACAGTGCCTGATTCTGTGTTGTTCCTGACTAATATACAGCAACTTCAAGAAAAATCAACTAGAAAAAAAGAATCTGAGAAATTTGTGGACGATATATTAGACCTGAAAGAAGTTGACCGTACAAATATATCTCAGGAAAACAGAATACTGGAAGTCCTTGAAAAGATACCAAATATAATGATACTTAAGGACGAAGCACACCACATATACAACTATGAAAAAAAGTGGAAGAACATTTTAGTTGAACTCCATAGGCATTTAGAATCCACCTTCGGAAAAGGAATCATAACTGAATTAGACTTTTCTGCCACACCAAAATCAGAAAACGGTGCTCTTTTCCCATGGTTAATTGTTGATTTTACACTAAAAGAAGCCATAGATATGAATATTGTTAAAAGACCACTAAAGGGTATTGTCGATAATGCAACGGAAATCTCATCGGAAAATATAGTAGAGAGATACAAAGCCTGGATAGAAGCTGGAATAAGAAGATGGCAGGAGTATAAAAATGCTTTATCTAAGTTATCAAAAAAGCCTATAATATTTTTCCAATGCCCGAGCAATAAAGAAGCGGATAGGTTAAAGGATTACCTTAGTTCGCTTCCTGGTTTAAAGGATAAAATTCTCCTTATACATACAGACAGTACAGGAGAGGTTGTTAAATCGGATATAGAAAATGCAAGAAAATCTGCACAGAATATAGATAGTAATGAAAATCCATTCGAAGTGATTGTTAGCACTATGATGTTAAATGAAGGATGGGACGTCAGGAATGTCAACGTTATTGTAGGATTGAGATCCTATACTTCCGAAAGGAATGTACTTCCTGAACAGGTTATTGGAAGGGGACTCAGAAAGATGTTTCCGGATCAGAATGCGGATGTAAACCAATCACTTGACGTTCTAGAGGTTATTGGCCCACCCGGATTGATGCAGATAATAGAGGAACTTGAAAAAGAGGAAAACATGAACTTTGGAAAGGTTAACGTTGATACTCCGCTAAACCTAACTACAATTTATGTTGACATGGACAAAATATCCCAAGATATAGAAATACCGGTCTTGACTAACAGAATTATAATAAGGGAATTTCAAATTGATGAAGCCGTTATTGACAAAATTAAGGCACTATCACTGCCCCTGGAAAACAAGGTACTCAAGACAACATACAGAGCATATGATATGATTACAAATGTAGTGGCAGTAGAAAGAGTTTGGGACCTTCCAGTCCCTAAAGATACTAAGAGCGTTATTGCGTACTATACTGATATAATACTGAAACAACTTAAACTCCCAAATATGTTCTCAGACTTCTATCCTTTTATAAAATCATATGTTGAGACGAAACTCTTTGACCGGCAAGTCGACTTAAACGATCCCCGGGTATTATATCAATTAAGCACTCCCGAAATACAGCAAAAACTTGTAGATTTGTTTGTAAGCAACCTGAAAGACTTATCATTTACTGAGAGAGAGCCTAATATTTACGACTATATAAAGATATCCAGCACACAACCATTTACATGGACGAAGCAGGTTTATTCTTCATCTAAGTGTATTTTTAACTATGTTCCATGCGATAATAATTTAGAGGTAAATTTTTCAAAATTTTTACACTCCGCCAATGATGTAACTTCTTTCTGTAAAATTGTTAAACAAATACATTTTTTGGTTGAATACAGAAATTCAGCTGGCGATCTTAGAGTTTACAATCCAGATTTTATAGCTATAACCAAAGATACAAACTTTGTACTGGAAACAAAAGGAAGGGAAGATGTGGATGTCAAATTTAAAGATAAGAGAATAGTTGCATGGTGTAGAGATGCTTCCAATATTACAGGCAAATCCTGGAAATTTGCAAGAATCAATGAAGAGGACTTTAACAAGTACCATTTCGAAAATTTGAAAGATTTGATTAAGGCTTTAGTTGGTTAATGAGAAAATATACACATCTGCTATATGTTCTTGTATAAAGTCTATTTTTTCAGTGAAGAATTAGATAATTAAAATGATAAAACAAAATATTAAATAATACATTATAGATTATCAGATATGATTACTGGAGTAGAACTTGTGAAATATCTTCTAAAAAATTATGGGCCATTGCCCCAGAAGAAACTTCAGAAGTTAGCTTACATGGCCGAAATTGAATATATCCAGAAGCATGGAAAGAGATTATCAGATCTTTCATTTATAAAATATTATTATGGTCCATATTCCCTCGATATAACCAGTATTGAAGATCTCGAAGAAGATATAATAATAAAGGAAGAACAGTCAGGCAGTTTTGCACCAAAAATGTCTGAGCTTGTAGAAGGAGGAGATAATAATATAGATATCAACCCCAAAGTTGCAGATGAATTAAATAATTTGCTTAAGCCGTATATTAATAAAAATGGCTCGCAGCTTGCAAAAACAGCAGATAACACCGAGCCATTCCTAGAAGCTAAAAATCTTAAGGATCCACTAGATCTGGATGGATATGCTTGGTATTATAAAACTATAAATTCTGATCAATTCTGGGAGAAAGTTAAAGAAAAGGATGAGGAAAATAAGAAGAATAATGTTTATGGGAAGCATATAATAAAAGATGATTCTGAACTGGATGCCCTTTTTTCATAGTGTGTTTTCATGCCGTGTGATAATTATTCCTTGGATATATCTGCTATTGAGAAATATATCAAGTCTTTAAAAAATGCCTCCATAAAGGAACAGATTAGAAAGAAAATCGGGAGAGTAAAAAAAGATCCATCTATAGGAGAATCAAAACGATTCAAGTTAAAACACATATATGCCGTTAAGGTAAACCACCAGAGAATAGTTATTACTTACAGAATAGACGAAGATGAATGCATTGTTGTGTTTATTGACATTGGAACACATGATGAAGTGTATGGGAAAACTTTTTGAATCAAAGACGAAATTCTAAATTTCTGATAAATTTATTTTAACAAGTATTCAGGGCGGCTTATTTTAGCTTTAGAGGGTGGTTAATTTAGAATTATGCGTTAAAGGTAAGTCATAGTTTTAAGCCATAAAGAAAAATCTATTATTTTTTTCCAGGTCATTGGCTAATTTTGATACCTCATTTTATTTTAAATTTTATAAGCTGTTCTCCCTGATAATTTGAAATGATATAATTTTCATGATAGAATATACCACTAAAGCACCCTATGTTTAAAAATCATGAAGATAAACCTATTCTTTCCTTCTAAATCATGGAGATGAGTATTAATTTTTTTCTAGGTTAACCTCCATTTTTAGCATATCATCTTCTTTCACAAGTTCATCAAATTAAAGATGCGCATATATATTTCCTCACACGGATTAATAGGAACATGAAAAAGTATAGAGAATTTTATAATTTTACAGGTTTTTTGGAGTCCTAATATAGAATTTCCCTTTATGTACTTCCCCGATTTACGATGCATTTTGTGGGAAATATATATTGGTAAATTTAAGATAACCTTTGTAAAATCTGGAATTGTACAATTATTCTGGCGTTCATTCATAATTATATAATAATAGGAAAAGACGCCGCAGACATGTCAGATTTTCTAATATCCAGATTGTAATTTCAATGGTTTTGAATAGTCTGATATAGATTTGATATCCTATTCCATTTTGAAGGCGCACCAGATTTGATAAAGAAGTCTTTACAACATCCAACCGAAAATTAAGAAAAACAGAAGATAAATTATCAAACTAAAGACATGAAATATTAGCTAATGCTTACTTTAATTAGAAAAAAGTTCTTCTTACATCACCTATAAAATCAGACAAATAATTCATTACATCCCATTTTTCATCTACTCTTTATACGTTCTGCTGCCTTTCAATGACTCGACTATAGGCTTATAGTATCTTGAATCTTGTGTACTCACAAAGGGACACACCACCTGGAACATTTCTCCAATCGTAGCTGCATCGGGTACCGGAATTGCACAAAATTTGGATACTATCTGAACAGGAGCTGAATCTCAAAAATGATTTGCGATCCTAGATCTTTGATATAAATAACGAAGTCGATTATTAAAGACTTATTTTATCCCTTAAATTGTTGATAGTAAAAATTTAATAGGAATGACTATTTTATGATTTTGTGAGTGAAAACCTATACACAACAAAAAAAGAAATAATAGAGGAGTTGGTGTATAAAGATCGGAATTTCTTCTCAAGCAGTAATTCGGAATTTAATATTTTCAAGTATACTTCATTTTTTGCTGTCTTGACATTTACCTTTCAATCCATCGTCGTTATGGCAAAGAATTTTAATGGGTTAAGTTATCTGACATACCGTCAGTTCCTTGTAATTGACTTAAGCATTATATTTATTATTGGCCTAATAGAGCTTTATTATGGTCTCACTTGTGCTATCAGAAAGTCTTATCATAACGGAAAGGGTGTTTATCTGAGATTATATAAATGTAGGAACTGTGATTTTACTTCTTATTCTGAGTTCTATTCGAACCTTCACATAGTCTCGCACCCGGACCATACCTTGAAGGACAATCAGATTTTGATTAAATACGAAAAATTTAACTGTAGACCATGGTTTTCTAGACTTTCAGTTATTAGTAGGCGTAAAAGGGTTGAGAAAAATTCTGATCGTGAGTGTGCCTCTCTAAGTGAATCTACTAGGAGGATAACAAACAAAATAAAAGGTAACAAACCGAATAAGGCTCGCCTCATAGGTGTTATACTGCTGATACCTATTCTATTGCTTTGGGCATACGGGGCATATTATGTGTACTCTCTATTTAGGTCGCCAGAAATAGTAATGGCATATCTAATCCCGATAGGCATTTTTTTACTTATTGATATTTACATAATGCTTGCAGTTACGAAGGAAGACATGGACAATGTGTATATATTAAAGCTCGATCTAGTAGATCAGGGAGTAAAAGGAAATCCTAAAATAAAATTCGAATATTCCACAATGAGTTCTTTGTATTGGGGTTGTGTTGATAAGAAATCAGAAATGGAATCCATTGAGGTGCAAGATGGAAAATTGTATATTGTTGACAAGGTTTGCCGAAACAAATTCGGAGAGATTGTTAAAGTAATCCCTGAATAATAATAAGGTCTCTCTATGCTCGGTTTTGAGGCTTAAATGCCTTTGAATTCCCATCTTTAATAAAAGTCTATAACAGCACACCACGCAAAGCTTCCCTCTCTATCTCGGGGGTAATCACAACATAATACTATAAAACAGTCATTGCATTCTTATGCCCTAATCTTTTTGCAATTATTTGAATTGGGACGCTTTTCATAAATAAATATATAGCAAGCCGTGCCTGAACATGTGTGGATGTAATTTTATCCCTATTTTATCCCCATACCCCTTTATTTTCTTCCATGCAGTTTGCCTATCCATTTTAAAAAGTCTTCACTGGATTTCTAGATATCCTCTCATAAAATTGGATATGTCTAATAACAAGTCATCCGATACCGGAATCCTATTTATGAAGCCACCCCTTTTCTTAACCTTTTAAACTATTATCTTATTTTGAAAATCTATATTATCGGTTTCTATATTCAAAATATCCGATATTCTTCCACCCAGCTCCCACATGCATTTTACCAGTGGCATGCTCCTAGCTTTGAAAAAAGTAACTCTCCTTTGGTTTAAATAATGTCTATACTGGTTATTCACAATCGCATTTAATATACTCTGGTATTCATCGTACGTAATATGCTCCGGAAGATTCGATTCATCCTTTATTTTCATCACAGAATTTTTTAAACTTATTTCATTGATTATGCAACCACTTGTATAACCGTAGCAAGATATTATATTTAATTATTGATACCCTGTCATTTCTTGCTTGATCTTAATACTACTTCATTTAAAATAACGCAACAAAACATATAGTTTTGACGCATGGTTATGGTTTATCATACAGAGGATAAGACTTATTAAAATTATAAAGAAAATGTGAGATAAGGCATTTTTAAGTGATTTATTATTATAACACGACTTTATATAAAAGAAATAAGGAGGTTAAAATGTCTTAAAGGTAATATAATACGTGGTTTGTAAAGATTTATCGTTAAAGTTCGCCTGGTTCTACATCCCCAATATCTTCAGGGAATGCCATTCTTGCTCCCTGAAAGCCATTAAATTTCAGGCCTTTTATTTTTTTCAAAAATACGGTATTAATCATTGGTCACACTCCCGAACTTGCGAATGAATCTAATTCCATATGGCTCCTGGATAGAAGAATAATCAAAGCCGAAACCTTGCATTATCTCTTTTAAATGGATAAAACGCTCCAGTGAAAGTTCAGTGGGATAGACATATAGCTGGAACTCTTTCTTGTCAAATGAAGGGCCGGTATTCCCATCCAGTATAAATTTCTCAGTGGCTAATCTCTCCCTTATCTCTTTGATAAGTTCTTTAGTTATCTCGGCATTGAATTTTTCTGGAAGAACATTAACGTGTTCTGCGTCTCCTCTCATTTCCTTGCTAGTAGAAAAATCACTCTGAACATTGGAAATTGCGGGTTCCCCATCCAATGCTGGACGATTAGGACTATTAGGACGATTATTATGGAAGGTGCCCACTTTTTTTTCATTGTCCCCTTTTTCTTCATTTTTTTTGGAGGGGGTTCCCCGTTGTTCGTCCTGTTCGTCCTGTTTGTCCACAATTGATTGCTGAGCCTTTGAAATACTGCCTAAAATTGCTTTCATGTATTCTGGGTCATATCTAGATTTCAATTCATTGAGCTTTTTGTCATCTGGAATCCTGACAACAGATATCTTTTTCTTATACGTTTCAGTCCTATCCTGTGTTTTGCGTGTGAATTCTATCCTTGGCCTGTCTGTCTTGATGCCCAGTGCTGCAAGGATTCTCCCGGCTCTCTGTTTATAGTTCTCTCCGATATCCTCATAGATCGAGGTTAGATATATCCCCATATGTGCTTTCCCATTTATTGTATATTCGCACTGATCCTCGCCTGAATCAATCTTGCTGAGGACCGTTTCAGCTATAATGCCGTTGGGAGTCCCCCTGGCAACCTCAACATTTCTTATGATCTGATCTTCCAGAACTTCCGTAATTTCAGGCTTGATTTCGGGAATTAACTCGATTAGATCTTCAAAAAATGATATGACTTCAAAAAGCCGGGGCTCTGTCTTGTCTTCATATTTCTTCAGGAATTCACTTGGCTGCACATTATTGATTTTGTCGTGCCAGTTTATACGGAATTGCAGCAACTTGCTTCTGAGTTCTCTGGCCTTTGCCATGTATCCATCATATACCTTTCCTTTGATTTTTCTGGGAATATCCTCACGGTTCAAGGCATAATCCATGTTGATTTGAAGGCTTTTGCTTTCTATCGCATCGTCCTTGAACGGCTCTCTCCCGGCAAGTAACATAGGGCCGTAGATAGAGTAACCAATAATGGAGCTGAACCCCGACTGTATCTCGGTGCTTGCATTGAGCACGATCGAATTGCGATTATACTTCGCATTGATCATTGCCGAAGTTTCCTGGTCCATCTGCCCCTTTTCATCAACGAACAGTATAACCTTGTAGAGTTCGGAAACACGCTTCAATGGCGCTGACTTAATATCTATGGCATAAAAGCCGTATGGGGTTAACTCACACAGGACAGTCAGCAGGCGGGATTTCCCTTTGCCGTATGGGGCAATCATATGCACGAACGGGAAGGATGAATCCTTGAGGGCATCAAAAAGGACAGCTTTCAGCGTGTATAATGAGAGAACAATCTCGTCATCTGGCCTTAGTTCTACATAAGTGTGAATAAATCCTCTTATCTCATTGAAGAGTCTGTATTCCGAATCGTATCCCTGGGGTTTTCCCGGAAATTTCACGGATTCTGTTTCCTCTTCCTGAAGTATTCTATCCTTCTTTGTTTGAGCTATCTGCGGAGCCGGCATTACAGTGTACTTCTTTTCTGAATCTTCAGGATCCGGAACCTCGACACTATCCACGACCTCGAAGGAACCATCCCTATACTTCAGGAACCTGAACTGCCCATCGTCTGAAAACTCGGCATAATGGAAGCCATCAAGGTTAAAGCGTGTTTTATAAATGGCACTCATGTTTTCCTGTTTTTCCGCATCACTTTTCTTGCTTGGTGTAAAGTTGATAACCTCAAGATAGAGGTTAGCTCCCAGTTGTGCTTTGTATTTCCTTAGAATAGTTTTCGCGGTTTTCAATTCTTCATAAGTCAAGATCTCTTTGTTGGCTAGTGTATGCCCCAGTTCTGTGTCGGTTTTGTTGAAGCCCTCTCCATTTTCTTCTGAAGCGTGATCCGTATCCATGCCCGCAAGAAGCTTTAAGGCCCTCGCAATAGGATTTTCCCTCATTTCAGCTTCTTTGAATTTCCTTTTGGCATCCTCTGCTGTATCTTTGTTATCCTTGCTTGTCATTTTATTCACTCACTAAGGCTTTGGCAAGTTTTTCATAGCTTAACCCGTATCTGTTATGGGCTGCAGCTATCACTTGCCAAAACAAATATCCCTTTATCTTTCCAGGAACCGATTCCTCGCATCCAATAACCCCGGTGGAAACGGCTATCCACTGGAGAGGCCCTCCGCCTGTGCCATGCCGGAAACAATGCCATTCGTTTAACTCGAAATCAACAACAAAATTATTTCCAGTTGTGCTTCCATGTATTGGGTGTGGTCCCTGGAATTTGGATCCACTTTGCTTAAAACCGGAAACATTAATCAGGTCTTTCAGTGTAAGGGAATCAGAGTTTAACGGCTGTTTATATTCTGGTTTTGAATCGTTTTTTGACAGCTTTTCTTTGCCTTTGATATAAGGTTTGAATACCTCTAACAATTCAGATTTGGTTACAACGACAGGGGGGACTAAATGTAAATATATACTTCCATATATGTTGCCATTCGGGTGTATAGAACCTGGTCCAAGATTCTGGCCACCTTTCCCCCTTATATAAGCTCCATCTATTAACGGAATATTGCCTACCGGTTCATCCTTGATTAAAAATAGATCACAAAAATGCCCTGGCGTTCCAGTATTAAATCTTGTTGTGTCTCCCAGAGACAGTGCCACATTTCTTATTTTTTCATTGTCCTCATCAATTCCAATAGACATGCCTGCCGGGTGCATCAACCCCCAGTTGCCTCCTTTTAGAAGATAGTTATATACCTTTTCGGATGACACGGGATAATTACGGGAACTCTGCCAGGCGTGTTCAAATGGAATTTTATCATGTGGTGATACAAGTATGGCCCTTATTCTTGGATAAACCGTTAAAAAGTTTATTGTCTCTCTGGCAATTTCAATCCTGCCATTAGTAGAAAACTTAATATTCTTTATTGTGTGATTCATATTAGAATTACTGGAATTGATTGTTTTGGTGCTTTCCACACCTTTTTTCTTATCTACCATTTTTAACAGCCTCCATTGCCAACAGTTTATCCCACGTTCCTAATTTCGTAATAAGTTCTGCGCTGTCAATGCTGTCCGGTTCCGATAAAATTAGCGATTTTACAGGCTCCGGTAGGTTCATGGCATTCTGTTTCAACTTTATCAAAGAAACGGCTGTCATCTCGTTTACTCCTTCTTGACCATTAACTTGTTCATGGCCCTCAGAACCCGATATCTGGATAGCGGGAATCCGTTTTCCCTCTCTACCTTCTTGAGTGTTTCAAGTTTGTTCGTGTATATTGTTATTGTAATTCTTATTGCTAACATCAAGCTGTTAATACATATATAGTATATATTCTTTGTGCATAAATCGTGTTGCCAAGTAAAGTTAATATATATAAGTCATATATGCAATCGGTATGAGAAATAGAATATCTCTGTATTTTGAACCATACGCATGGGAAAGACTGAATCGCTATCTTTCCTATCTCTTACTGTCCGGTAAGCCTTTCTATGAATTACCAACAATGAATGACCTCATAGAGGATGCCGTTGTGTATGTTGCAAAGCATATGACTGGGGTGGCAATAACAGGAACTGATTTGATGCCGTACATCACCGGCACCGGTGCTTTGCCAATTAAAGATACGTTATCTGGCCGTGCATACGAAAAGGGTAGAATCGCCTTCAACCTAACCCCTAGAGGAGAGAAGGCGCTCAAACAAATTAGAGAGACCAACAAAGAGATTGTAAACAGCATACATGATGAGCTCATTCCTGAAGGCACATCCGATCCTGTTCTAATAAGAAGTTGTGCCTATTACCTTATAGCCGATTCCTCGACTTATTTTTTTGCTGATCTCTACTTTACGTTCCTGTTTGATTTGGGAACGTCCATGTTGCCGTTAAATCTGTCGATTTCAGATGAGGAAATCAACGCAATGACTGAATTGGAAAAAAATAACCTTAGGAAAGTTTCGTGGGATGAGGGACTAATTGCCTATCTACGCAGATCGATGGCATTGGTATTGCTTCAGCGTGAGACTAAGGTGATACCTGTTTCTGAAATGCCAGAGAAGACACTAAGAGGTAATGATTACCAGAGTCATGGCTTTAGTTTTAATTACATTCAGGCGTTTATTGGGTTTGTGGCAGTCCAAGTGGGAAAATCGCATGATCTTTCTTTACCTGAAATATTGAGGGGTTTTAGCATTCATGAAAATGATATAAGCGCATTTATTCAATGCCTTTTGACAATACAAAGATACAGTAGGAGCCTAATCCTGGGCAGTGTTAAAGAAATGGAAACAGAGGAAAAAAATCTTTCTTTGTTTCGGTAATTAGGAGATTTGCTTACGAATGAAAGTGTCCAGAACTACATACGGAATAGGATAAGGGTATCTGTGAAACAATTCTTTGCAGAGTCTTTCGTGTTTGTGTTTGGCGAAATCTATCACTGCAACATGCATGATCTTGAACAGTTGAGTTCTGGCGACTTTGAGGATTACAACAGGTTTAGAGAGGAATCACGGGCAATAATGGATGAACGGAAAAGTTCTGATATAAACTATAAGGCCCTTCATCCAGGCAAGGAACTGCTAAGAATCAGGAGAGGGGAGAAAAACCCGACTTCATGTTCATCTACTGGAGACTGGCGTCCCACCTATATACGACGACGGGAAAGTGAAGAATCCTCTTTTGGTCTTCAGGGATATCTCCATCACTGAATAGGTCATGTTCCGGTATCTGCAAGTTGATTTACAATTGAGATCCTTTATCCATAACCGAACTGGACAAAACGCAAACTGATATTTTCAAAGCGTTAAAAGGTAAAGTACCGTTGGAGTAATATGGCAGTATCTTGACAATAGGGTGCTTCCTGATCCACTATTACACCGATAGTTGCCTGTTTTGCACTGTTCCTAATATATTTCCACCTTGCTTCAGGGCCAACCCAGAAAACATTCCTAGATTCATATTCATCTCTATCTTCGGAATCCGATAAGCCCTCTGGATCTGCATTTATTTCCCTATAAGTTTCATTAAACGAATCAGAAATGTATTTGAGAAAAATTAATCCAAGCACAACATGCTTATATTCTGCTGCATCCATGTTGCTTTTAAGTTTGTCTGCGGCTTTCCACAACTCTTTTTCAAAGCCGATAACTCCTCCGTTGCCATTCTCCATAAAATGTTTATAAGTATAATTGATATAAAAAATATTCTGATATTAATGTGTTCCTGGATAGCACTGTGCAATTTTAATAATATTATTTCACTAGAAAATTTGTGGCATTATAATTTCATTAATTTCATATTATCACTATGCGCTTTTATATCAATTCCATCAAGATCGGACAAACTTATATTATTCTCAACTATGCCAAGCAATGATTCCAATGTCATTCAAACACCAGTAGGGCCCTTCCTGTATGACTTTACATGTCGGTCCATTTCTATTTATTTAAATTTTTCAATAAAATGGTTAATATCCATTTATATTTCACTATAATTATGCATTATAGATTAATAATTAATAGTTTCTTTCATTCTTAAAAGTTCAGTGGCTTGAATTAACATAGATTTGATATAAATTTAAGCTTTTTTCTATTTTCAACATTGTTCCATTTTTCAGTTATACATGGTACTCGTCTCTCTCTGAATGACACTATTGCTTGTTCCCGCTTCACTGTTATTCGCAGATTCGCTACCAAGTGAGGGTATGTTTCTAGTGATATATTACCGGAATCTTCTCTTACCGTTCTTCTTTCCATTGCTTCTATTTTCTCTCCATTCTTTCTTATCTCTTGTTCTTGCCATTATGGTACTTGCTCAGGTTTTTGCATACATCTCTCTAAGATATTACGATTCCACTCTCCTAATGTTATTTATATTGCTTTCCTTTTTTTTCACTCCGTTTCAATGTTTTTACAAGATGCTCGAAATCTTTCTTTTGGATAGTAAACTAACGAAGACGTAGCAAAGATCTATAGTTCCCTTTGCTTTTTCTTCATCAACTTCATCACCATTCAGCCCCTGGTGATGACCACGTGCTGTCCATCTCCAAATGGTATCCAGAAGAGCAACTAAATCGGCCTTCTCGTTTGCCGTGAGGCCGTAATCCTTCAGCTTCTCATATCTATTTTTCTCTTCCTTCCTTTTGTATCCTGCCCAAGTAACAATATCTCTTAACTTGGCAATTGAATCGCCTTGTTTGCCTTGAATTAATAGATCCCTAGCTTCATGAATTTTCTGGACCAGAGCTCTAATATCTTTTCTCCCGTCTGAGTTGACCACAAGCGTGTTAATGTAATAATCCATAACCCCAGATTCCTTGATTGCCTTCAGCCAAGATTCCGTGGGTATCTGGAAGTGCATAGTGTTTTCGACTCCATTCACCTTTCCTTGTACGGATGTGGGTTGTGGCGAGAAAAGAATTAGACCAATCAAGTCTGAATTATTCATTCTAGACCCGGCTGGAACCTCGTATCCGAATAAATCAACTCTAATACTAAATACCCGCTCTTTTGCGATGCTTGTAAGCTCTTGCAGTGAGGCAGACTGGAGCCTGAGTTCAAACTTTAAAGAAGTTGTTCCTCCTTTTACCACACCTTCAATGTGAAATGGTTCGGGACTTAATGGTCCCACTTGCTTATTAATATTATCCACAAGAGTTAGAAGATATGCACTTCTAATTCCAAAATTAAGAGTAGATTCCTGATTTGGCAGACCATTATAGGAACATTTTACAGTAAATGTTAATACAGGTCCTGAAATTTCAGCATTGCCAGCAATACCATCATATTCAAATTTTAAGCCGTTAATCACTCTTCACACCTTCATGAGCCAATTTGAGCTGCAGACTTCTTCACATGCAATGTTCCTCTGGAAAGCACTCCAGAAACCTTTTCCTGGAGCCAGTACATATTCTTCGTAGTCCACTCGAACTCAAATTCTATCTCCTTTTTGTTTATATCGCACCACCCCCTTACCTTTAGACATTTGAAGTATACCTCATTCAATACTGATCTACTCCACTTAACTTTTACATTTATTGTATAATATGATTTTAACCATAACACCATTATGGCAGTGAGATCTCCTGACTATAAACAATATCATCTTATTAGATTTTAATCTTTTTACATTATTTAATATATTTTATTTTGTATCTGCTGGAGTTATATACCTTATTGCAGAATTTAATTTTCAATTGCTATAGAAATATTATATACATTTTTATTTGCAAATCTTGCTTCTTCAAATAGGGTAAAATCAAATCTTCTGATTACTTCCTTTTCACGGATTTAATTAAACGATTCAAGATATCTTTTATTTTGAATCCATTTTTCATGGTATATATTTATACCCAAAATGCCCCTTTGATAAGACATACTAAGTTTATGGTCACTGTGGTTTATTTCTGACTTCAAAAATCATATATTTAAATTTATTATTGTAATGCTTTTTACTCTCCTGTTCTTTCGGCGACTTTGGGTATTCATGCCAATTTACAGTGTAGTTACCGTTTAAATTTATAGATTTTGAACGGTACTCCTTTTTTTTCGCAACTTCATCGGAAAGCCAATCAATAGTTCCATGCAGTTTTCGCCCATCGAATACTCTGAAATGATCGTAATCACTACCATCACAGTGTTTTTTCCAAAGAGTTGAAATATTGGTAATGGTTATAGCATAACCACTGTCAATAATTTTATCAATTTGAGCATAATTTTCAAGTCTATGTATATCCTTCAATATGTCGTAGCAACTCAAGTCATTTGCTAGTGATGGCTTTAGGCAATAGTCACCCCAATCATCTTTATAAGAAAACTTGGCTTTTATAAATTTTAGTTCTATTCCTATTCTGTTTGGGCCATCATACAGGAACATATCAATATGTTCTGTTACCGGTTTAGTACCTCGTGATGGTATTTTCTCATCCACAGGTCTTTCCACATATAAAGGTCTTTCAACTATTATCTTAACATTGGGATACATAGATTGAATTTCACATCCCAGGGAAAACTGAAAATCCCCTTCACTATGAAAAATCGGTCTTTTTTCATGTAGTTTTATTAAAATATTTTCTATATCTTCTTTTTCCATATACTGGTATTATTATGTTATTATTTATATTTATTATATGGATAATATATAATTTACTACAAATGATTCTCAGTATTCCATGATCAGTGCCATAATGGAGTTATGGTTAAAATCATTATACAAGATTGAAAAGCAGGAAAATTAATATAGGAAAGGAGAATAAAAGTTTATCAATATTATACTGAAAAACTGTCCAACATTAGATGGGGCAGATCAGTTAAAGTGACATTGGAGTGGCAGTAATAGATTATATTGATTACACCATGGCAAGGAGGATAGAAGTATGATTGAAAATGAATCTCAGTATAAAGAGAGCCTGTCGGAAATTCTGGAAAATTTAGATAAGTCAAAACCAACAGATCTTCACGTCAGATTCGTGTATAGGCTCGCATTAGATGGTCAGGAAAATAAGAAAAAGGACGTGGGATTTTATACTGAAGACATGGCAACGAAAGATGGTGTTAGAGATGACATGTTAGCGAAATTAAAAGATGATTTTGGCAACAAAAAAAAGGAGGAAATTAGTGTGCATACCGATTACAAATTAAATTTTAAGATCGGGGAGGGGCAAGTCGGTATCTTGAATGAGGAAAATTACCCAGAAGAGTTGAAGCGCTTCATTTCTTCCATGAAAAACCCCTCTTCAGACCCAACGTTTAGAACAAATAAAGAAACTTTTAGTGAGAAAAAGATTCCAATTGCTTTTGCAATTGGTTTTGATGGCGTGATCTACGTTAAGAGAGTTAAAAAAATCAAATTAATGTCTTCAGGCAAAAAAATTAATAATTCATACCTGTATGGTACAAAGTTTCATGAAATAAAAACTATAAAAGAAGACTACCTTCTTCTCACATTCACGGAACCGGACATAGTAGTTTGCACATCAGACGATGGCGCTGGTTTTGCATTTATTTATAATTTCTACAATTTTAATTTGATCTGTGCGACAACAAACCACATGTTGGACATTATTAAGGAAGACCGGAAGTTGATTGAGAATGTCATTGACAGTGCTGATAAACTAATTGAGTATCTTGGTAGGAACTGGATGTGTGTTTCACCTACTTATTTTACGATTAACCAAAAAGATTTTAGGCCATTTGAACAGCGCTATATTGATATATTAAACTCAAGGGGTAAATTCAAAAAGACTCTGCAGATAGATAAAGAAAGCAAAAAACTAGTGACAGAAAATTTGACAGGAAAGGAGATATACAATATAATTCTTGGTAAATACGGTTCTGAATATACACTGGACGGGGCAGAAAAAACCATTATAATCGAAAGTTTTTCTGAAGCGACTTGACTTAATTTCTATCAATCAAAAACTCTTTTCACCAAGTATAGAAATTCGTTTAATTTGTAAAGGTCTAATTTTTCATCGATATTAATTCGTTGTTTCGAAATCAAGTAAATGGATGGTCCATTCTTAATTTTAGCCTCAAATTCATGGTATCCTTTTACACTTAAGAATGGGTTGAATAGCATTATTTTATTATTGTTGAACAGTATAAATATTAGAAAAAGGGCGATGAAAAGCACAAATAGGCCCTTATCCGGTGATAGGAACAGCACAGAGGGTAGAGAAACTGAATAAGATAGAAAATAAGCTATCACATCTTTTCCCATGTCCTCAATTTCTGTAACTTCATAATGTTCATTTTCAGAATGCCTTTCGAGATAATCTTTATTTAACAACTGCGCCCAAATAAGATTACAAAGTGCGCTACCTGCTAATGGGAGCAAATACAAGCTTACTACAAAACCAACATAAACAACATAAATTATAGCAAATAATGGGAAAAAATTGCCTATAAAAGCCAATACTGACTGGTATAACTTCATGCTCCTCTACTCTTGTAGGCAAATTATCAATAAATACCTTGTCTTTTTTCATCTTTTGATGTAAGTAGCTTTACCCATTAATTTCTGTCACTACGTCTCTGCAATATCATAATTCCAATTGTTCGCTTATCAGATGAAGAGCTCTCTCTTTCGGTCATGGTTATTTATTCTAGCACTGGGAATGATTGTCGCAGTCGAATTATAGGCCGATCTAATCTTGTTATAGTTAAGGGAGTTGTATGGTAACTGCCAAGTTCTGATTTTAACTGCCCCGTTAATGCTTGAAAATACGCAATAAATTTATCATGCATCGATATATACGTATATTCTATCTCATGCATTTTGAAAGAATTATCGGTAGATACATACCATATTTTAATGATGTAAGGCAACTCAATCCTTGATTTACAACCTGGCGTTGCAATATTGCATTAATATGATTAGATGGCTCTCTAGATTTTCTCTTTATACTTCTTACTGACAGGTGCATATCCATATCTACTATAATGGGTATAGACATCCCGGCACTTAACGTCCATAAAAGTTAATTAAATTACAAAATAATATTTTCAGATATTGCATTATATTATATTTCCTCGCGCGTCATATCATATATGCCCAAAAGGATATAAGTGTCCCAGCACTTAACACTTATATAAGTCTTATTAAAATAAAGACTTATGAATATTAAATCATCGTGCATCAAATCCTATATTGCAAATATACGTAAAAAACATACTTAAATTACGAGAACTAACTTAATGTATTAAGTTATAATTTATAACTTAATAGGAGGTTGTAAACTAAAACACAATCTTATTTCTTTAAAAATATACTATTATTTATCTCAGGCGCGTAAATCATATATATGCCATATACGTAAAAAACACACTTACGTTGCGACAACAAACGTTATGTATAACGTTATAAAATATAACGTAATATGAGTATGTAAACTAAAACACAATTTCATTTCTTTAAAAATTTACTATTATGATTTATTTAATTCTCGCATGTGCGTTAACTCGTATATGGCTAAATACGTAAAAAATCGGATGACCCTAAACAGAAGAAAGGGTCATATAACCCTTTTAAAATATAAGGGTCGTGAAAGTTTAATCAAAAGCTAAAATGTTATTTTCATAGATTTTATTATTATTCTCACGTGCGTTAAAATCATATTTACACAATATACGTAAAAATGCATAGTAAATCAGGACAAGAAACTTACTTACGTAAGTTATAAAATAAAACTTACTATGGATATGTAAAATAAAACACAATATCATTGTCTTTAAAAATTTACTATTATTTATTTATCTCACGTGTGTAAGATCATATATTACGTATATATGGAAAAAAGGGGATGTTCCTCCCAGACAGAAAGGATTATACGTTCCTTTTAAAATATAAGGCACATGAAGCTTAATTAAATCCAGAATATTATTTTCATAGATTTAGTTATTAATTCTCAGGCACGTAATATCATATGTGTCAAATATGGTATAGTCCTATCGCAAACTAATGACTATACAGTCGTTTTAAAGTATAACGACTATGGCTTCAGATATTAATTAAAAACTCTGTATTGTATACGAGAACAGATTAAAATGAATAATTATTTTTATTTAACTTCTGTATAATTTTATATTGTAAGTTTTGTGCTGATTATTTATATGGCCTAGTACCCACTCTACGTTTATTCGCCTGAACCGGTTTGTAAATATTCGTCATAGTATACGATCCGAATAGCAAATTAAGTTTAAGAGACCTTTCTGAACCAACAAGCTTATTCCTTTGTTTAGCGCTCTCACGCCTTATATTAAAACCATTTGTCATGTTTATCAAATATGCATTCTCTATATATATTTAGCATTTAGTGTATTACCGCTTATAGCGCAGAACTTCCATATATTGTGGCTTTTGCAGTGATTAATGAATTTAATAACAGTAATGTTTATCAGAATTTTGAAAAAAAGAATATCTGATTAGCAGAATATAAAGTAAACATATAAGAAAGTCAAAATATTTAAATATAGTTGTCCCCTAATCGCTTTAATAATTATGACTGGCGCCGTTCTGACTTACAAAAAAAGTATGACTGGTGAAATTGATCACCATTTTAAAATTGAAGCTATTGAGTCTTTTTCCAGAGACCTTTCTAAACTTACTGGGATAGATTTTTCTTGTGTGGTTAATGATAACTCTGACCAGGTAAACGGTTTGATGAATTATCTCTCTAATCGCAAAGTTGAGCTGGAAAATTCAGGCCTAACACATAGAAACGTTATGACCTTCATCACCCTTAACATTATATCGTCACTTTCACTTTGGCTAGGTTTCAACAGGTCACAAAGCTATATGCACAGTCCAGAAAAGGTTTTAAATTATCAATCAAAAGAGCGGCTCCCGGCAATGGAACCAATGGATGGAAGAAAGAATGACTTCAGGTCTGGCGTAGTTATACCAACGAACCTTTCCAACGGAAATTCTGCTAAATTACAAAGATTAGAAAATCTAATAAAATCTCTAGAGGTATGGAAAAATCTTTCTTTCATATGGGTAGCTGGTAAAATTCCTGAGCATTGCAGTACAATTTTAGACCGTTTCGAGAAAACTGAAATTATCGATATTGAAGATGATCGCGGTCCGGCTAAAGCTAGGAACATTGGAATTGACAGGGCTTTGGAAAACAACCTTGACTTATTGGTTTTCATGGATGACGATGTTGTCAACCCTTTCAGTGATATATTTAGAGCGGTTTGTAAGGGTGCAGTAGGAAGTAATAATCTATATTGTCCAAAAATAGAAAGCTATGGAAATACCTGCTTTGATTTATTTCATGACCTTGACGGTACCCTTAATGGAGTCTACGAATCAGATGCTGGCCGTTCCAACCTTGTATACGGAACGACATGTGTTATGATTGCGCCTATGGCCGTTCTCGAAGGTAGTATAAAATTTGATGAAAGCTTCCCCCTGGCCGCCGGTGAAGATATAGACTTCTGCATGAGGGCAAAAGGCAGCGGACACAAGATCATACCCGCAGATAACCTTGTTATAAAACATGACTACGGCTATGATAACTCAGAGGGAGCATTGGTGAAGTTCGTTTCAAGATTCATAAGGTATGGCGAGGGCAATAGTCTCATAAAGGAAAGACAACCGGAATATTTCAATATCCTTACAAATGCCTCACGGCGCGCAACTACAAATGATCCGAAGAAAACCTGGTTAGAGCCTGATTCTATACGGATGCTCAGAGAAATTGTGGAGGAGATGTTCAATTGAAAATTATGATAACCGGAGGGGCAGGTGTACTTGGCAGCACCCTGACAAAACTTTTTGTTCGCATGGGCCACAAAGTTACGGTACTGGATTACTGTAGAAAAGATGAAGCCTGGAGATTATTTGACGAATTGCCCTCAATCAATTACGTATGGAAATCACAGCTGGATGTGCGTGAGGATGATCTGTCCGGTACTGATATGGTCTTTGACTGTGCAATAGGATTTGCGGACAGGCCGTTTGGCACAGAAAGCCCTCAAAATACAACTTCAGCCAATATACTCCCCTCACTTTCGCTGCTTGAAAAAGCCAGAAGAATCAGCAGACCCCCTTTAATGGTTTATCCATCATCATTCAACGCTCTCTACGGACATGGCAACAGTACCGTTATAACTGAAAAAACCTTGCCATCACCTACATCGGTATACGGATGGACAAAGGCTGCTGTAGAACTTCTGTATCAGACATACCATATGGCTCACGGCATACCTACAGTCATAACCAGGACAGCCTCAACTTTCGGCCCGGGAGGAAGGAGCGATGAATTGCCCCATAAATTAATACTTTCAATACTTGATGAACAGAAAACCTTTCCCCTCAGATCCCCCAAAGCAAAGAGATTGTGGACGTTTTCAGAGGATGTGGTATCATTTTACTCAGCTTTTATAAATAAATTTGAGCAAGAACCAGCACTATTTCCTGGCAAAATGCTCCATCTTGGCGGAAATAAGGAAGATAGGGTAACATCAAATGTGGAATTTACAACCATGATTTCAGAGGTGGCAAAATCAGATATCCAGCTTTTAGAAACGGACTACGAGCCTGGTGAATTTGTTGACGGCAAGCCTGTTTCTTTTACCTTTGCTGCAGAAGAGACAAGAAGATTTCTCAACTGGAAACCGGAATGTTCACTTAGAACTTCTATTCGCCAAACCATAGACTGGTTCAGCATAAATCAGTATCGTTACAATGTTGGAAGTAAAAAGATAAAGTAATAATGGACAGTTTATTATTGACAGCTGGAAGGATAACAGAACTCAAGGAAATGGAAATCAATAAGCAGTGGTTTGATTTTGATGGAAAGAACATCCATATCAAGGAGCATAAGGTTAAAAGATTGGAAAGGGGAGTTAAGGACAGATATATCCATTTAAGCATTAAGGGAGTTGAAGTTATAAGAAATTTCCTGAATAACAAATATTACATTCCTTCCTATCAAGCAATAGAAGGCAATTTAAAGAGATGGGCAACAAAAGCCAATATAGATACATATGTATTAAGTGCCAAAGTGATCAGGAAGACCTATGAATCTTGGATAATTTTTTCAATGCCAGATAAAACTATAACTATATTGCAGAGCACAGGTCGTACTCAGGAAGTCGCAATAGAACATTATCTCAATATGCCTTTTACAGAGAAAGAGCAGATAGAAATGAAGGAATATATAGAAGGCTGGATTTAAAATGAATTATGATCTGGAAATGAATAATTTATTTTTATTGTAATTCTGTATAATTTTATATTTTAAAGATTACAAAACATTATGTATAAATACACTGATATGATTTTGCATTAAATTTAAGCCGTTGTGGTGCATTATGTTCTATGGTTTTTGGTATAAAGGTCAAGAGGGTCATTCCTGTTTTTTATTTTATTGAAAATCCTATTAATATATTAATAAAGGTATATTTTCTTTAAATACTCTTTCATGGTATAATAAGGGACTTGATTATGTTCATAATGGAATACGGACAGACCCATTTATAAACTTAATATATACACAATAGAAAGTTCTGGTGATTTTTAACAGGAGCATTAAATCAGAATAGAATGCGGAG
>JAKAAK010000186.1 GCA_021797025.1 Thermoplasmata archaeon | reverse complement strand
ATCAATACGAGAATTAATATTACTTCTCCAACATCTACACTTGCCATACTATAGCAATGAGAAGTTCTATTTAAATATTTTTAATAAACCTTTTAAATTACTTATCCTTAAGATAATAAAGAATATGGTGAAATCGGTAATCAACGAAGTATATAACGTGAATTTTTATATATTTCCTAATACTATCCACTTATGTCTGGAATAGTTAGTTATGGCTCGTATGTCCCAATATACCGGATTAAACCTGAAGAAATTGCCAGAATATGGGGCGATGATCCGGAAAAAATGAAAAACAATCTTTTTATATTAAGCAAATCTGTGCCTGCACCTGATGAGGACGTTGCCACAATTTCTGTGGAGGCAGCAAGGAATGCTCTGAAAAGAAAGAAGATAAACCCTCACGATATAGGTGCAATTTATGTGGGCTCAGAATCCCATCCATATGCTGTAAAGCCAACAGCAACTGTTGTTGCAGCCGCAATAGGAATGCCACTAGAATACTTTGCAGCCGATTATGAATTTGCATGCAAGGCCGGTACTGCTGGAATGCAGAATGTAAAAGCAATGGTTGATGCAAATTATATAAAATATGGATTAGCCATAGGATCAGATACATCACAGGGAGCCCCGGGCGATGCGCTTGAATACAGTGCATCCGCGGGTGGAACAGCAATGCTTATTGGCAAGGAGGATGTTATAGCAGAAATCAATGACACATTATCAGTATCAACAGATACCCCTGATTTCTGGAGAAGAGAGGGAGAGCCCTATCCGAGGCACGGTGAGAGATTTACCGGAGAGCCAGGATATTTCAAGCATGTGGTTGCCGCATCAAAGGCCATGATGTCCAGAATGGGCACAAAAAGCAGTGATTATGATTACGTGGTTTTCCACCAGCCCAACGGCAAATTCCCCACAAGGGCTGCAAAGATACTGAGTTTCACAGAGGAACAGTATAAGACAGGGTTACTGACTCCATATATAGGAAATACATATTCCGGGTCTACAATGACTGGGCTTTCAGCCATACTTGATGAGGCAAAGCCTGGAGATAGAATACTTGCGGTGTCTTTTGGTTCTGGAGCAGGTTCAGATGCCTTCGATATAACCGTAACCGACAATATGAAAACCTATAAGCGTGAAAATGCACCAGGTGTGAGAAAAATGATTGAAAATGTTAAATTTATTGATTATGCAATGTACACAAAGTTCAGAAAAATAATTATTATGGGTGAAAGTCTTGAGTAATGAGGTATATATTATTGGAGCGGGAGAAACAAAATTCGGGGAATTGTGGGACAAATCACTGAGGAACCTGGCAGTGGAGGCCGGATTAAAGGCAATAGAAAATGCAGGTATATATTCAAGGGATGTGGATGCCATTTACGGTGCCAACTCCATGGCAGGTATCATAAACAATCAGGAAAATATAGGGGCATTGATAGCCGATTTCTCAGGCCTGTCTGCGGATGGAATTCCAGCATTGAGGGTAGAATCCTCTACAGCATCAGGTGCAGCTGCCCTGAGAGATGCATATCTTTCTATAAAATCAGGGGAATATGATGTTGTTGTGGTCGGGGGAGTTGAGAAAATGACAGATATACACGGCAGTGACATACTTGAAAAGTCATCATCAATACTTGATCGTGAATGGGAAGCATTTTTCGGTGCCACTCCGGCTGCCATGGCGGCACTGATAGCCAGAAAATATATGCATGATTTCAACGTTGATAAGGAAGCACTATCCATGTTTTCTATTAATGACCATCTGAACGGTTCAAAAAATCCTGATGCACAGTTCAGAAACAAACTGACGCTACAGCAGGCCATGAACGCAACAGCAGTGGCAGACCCGCTTAATATGATGGATTGCTCCCCCCTCAGCGACGGTGCTGCTGCAGTAGTACTTGCCTCTGAAAATTATATGAAGAAGAACAAGAAGGAGGGAGTGCATATACTGAGTTCGGCAGTTGCAGAGGATTATCTGTCTGTGGGGTCAAGACAGTCAATATACACACTGACATCCACAAAACTTGCCGCCGAAAAGGCATTCAGGAAGGCTGGAATAAAGAGGGATGGTATTTCATTCATGGAGGTACACGATTCTTTCTCAATATATGGTTTACTGGAGCTTGAAGACCTAGGGTTTGCAGAAAAAGGTAAGGCAAACAAAATGGTATATGATGATATTAAACTTGATGGGCGTTTACCTGTGAATCCATCTGGTGGTCTGAAGGCAAAGGGGGATCCATACGGTGCGGTTGGAGTCGGCCAGGCAGTTGACGCCTATCGGCAGTTAATGGGAAAAGCTGGAGACAACCAGATAAAGGATGCACGGTATGCATTGCTACATAATATGGCCGGAACAGGGGCATCATCTATAATTCATATACTGGGTGAATAAAATGACGGAATTATCAAGAATATGGAGAGAAACAGAATACAGATACAATCTTATAGGGTATAAGTGCAAAAACTGCGGGAATTCGTATTTTCCGCCGAGAGATATATGCCCCAAATGCCACAGAGAATCCATAGGAAAGATGGAAAAGATAAAATTCAGCGGCAAAGGAGAGGTCATATCATACACAGTTGTTCATGATGCCCCACCGTCTTTTAAAAGGCAGGTTCCCTACGTACTGGCACTTATAAAACTGTCAGAGGGCCCGGTTATAACAGCCCAGATAGTGGATTCCGTAGAAGAAAATATTGAAATCGGAACAAAGGTTCACATGGTATTCAGGAAGATAAGGCAGGATGGTGATAGTGGAATAATCGAGTATGGATATAAGTTCATAGTGAACTTAGATTAATATTTATAAATTTTAGACACTCATTTTTAAAATAAATAAAAAACACTTTTAACCATGTTGTAATTTATATTTTATGAAAATGATAATAGCACACACACCGGATCCGGATGACGCATTCATGTTTTACGCAATGTTCGAACATAAAATAGAAACATCATTCGATTATGAACAGATAGTAAAGGACATAGAAACACTCAACAAAGAATCCATAGACGGAAAATACGATGTAACCGCAATATCGGCAAACGGCTACATGCATGTTTCAAATATATATGATTTGACCACATCAGGTGCAAGTTTCGGCTTATCTTACGGCCCTCTGGTAATAGCCAAAAAGAATATGGATCTGAAGGGTAAAATAATTGCCACCCCAGGAAGGTACACATCTGCTGAACTGTTATACAGAATGTTTGCCCCAGAAGCCGGAGAATTCAAGGAGATCAGGTTTGACAAGATAGTTAATTCAATTATGAATGATGAGGTTGATGCAGGCATTATTATACACGATGAGCAACTAACATTTCAGGATAAGGGTCTTGTTCCTGTTTTAAAACTCTATGATCAGTGGAAGGATTATGCAGGAAACCTACCAATACCACTGGGATTTAATGCAATAAGAAAGAATATGCCTCTGGAGGATAAACTGAAATATAAGAAAGATTTTGAAAATTCTATAAAATATGCGCAGGAACATCAGAACGACGCTGTCAAATACGCCATGAAGTATTCAAGATACGATAATTTCGATCTGGAAAAGAGATTTATCTTGATGTACGTAAACGATCTTTCGATTGATTTCGGAGAAAAGGGCAGACAGGCATTAAATCTGTATTATAAAAGAGCCGCGGACAAGAATATTATTAAACCGTTTATACCCACCATAGTTTAATTTATTTTTGTAATTCCATTAATATGACTAAATATTCATAATAATGATACTTCATTAATTTATGTATCTCTCAGTACAAAATTACCTTTAAATATGATTTTGTAATTTAATAAAGATAAACATGTTCAACATATCATACCCTGTATGGGATAGTGCAATGTTCGCTTATACAATCTCTTCGCATATACTGTTGGTGTCCCTCAGCATGGGTCTGGCAATTATGGTTACAATTGCAGAATTCCTTGCACTGAAAAAGAAGGATAAATATTATGATACGCTAGCATATAAATTATCAAAAGCCTTGGTTATTTTCTTTGCTGTGGGCACCGCTTCCGGAACCGTCATGGCAATGGAGTTATTCCTTTTTTGGCCAACGTTCATGAAGTTAGTAGGGGAAGTTTCCATGGGCCCATTCTATGTGGAAGTATTTTCATTCCTTCTGGAGGCTATAGCCCTTCCAATGTATGTATATTTCTGGAAGGATTTCAAGAACAGGTGGGAACACTGGGGTTTGAGCCTTGCAGTTACTATAGGGACATACTTATCAGCTTTCACAGTTACAGAAATAAATGCATGGATGAACACGCCAAATGGATTCAACGTGGCAACGTATCTGACTACCGGAAAGGTTACAGATGTGAACGCATTTGCGCCATTTATTACTGCGTCAACGGCGGCTGAAGAACTTCACATGTCTGGTGCAGTATACTATGCAGGCATTGCCATGATATTGGGCTATCTAATATATAAATATATGAAGACAAAGAATATGCCTGAAAAAATGATTTACAGGAGAGGAATAAACATAGCTGCGGTATTCATGATACTAGATATAATATATCTAGGAATTACAGGATCCGATGAATTATCGACTCTAATGGTAATAGAGCCAATAAAATACACTGCTCTGGAATTAGATCTACATGCTACAGTCGGAACATCATTTGCCACCATGGCACCGGAACGTCTTTTCGGTGTCCTCATTAATCATAAGTTGTCATATTCTCTTTCACTTCCATATGCCCAGTCATTGCTGGCATTCCCAACAACATTCGGTAAGGGTAGTATTCCGGGGTTGATACCATTAACCACGTATAATGGAGTTACTGATTACGGTGTATGGCCTCCATACATTGTTCATGACACCCTTGACCTCATGGTAGGGTTCGGGGTTTTAATGGGGTTCTACTGGTTATATGTGGTAGTTCAATACTTCAGAAAGAAAGACCCTTTGAGCAATAAACTCACCCTTCTGGGCGGTATAGCTGTTGCAATAATGGGAGTATTTACCATGGAAGATGGATGGTATACCGCGGAAGTTGGCAGGGTACCGTATATTATAAGATCTCCAACACCTGGTGGTGTAATGGTGAATGGACATTTGTTAGTAATTAATGGTATCCCTCAGTACGGTACCATGACGATAGCCCAGGCGGCATCAACATCTCCAATAGTATTTCCTCTGGGTATAGCTATTATCATATTCTACATAATTATATTCCCCGTGACTTTCTATTTCGCAGGAAAGGTAATGAAACTTTCAAATGTTGAGGAAGACCTCAAACTGGGAGAAGACGATATAAAAATGGAAGAGGAAAGAAAGAGCAGAAAAGGCATTTCAGCAAAGGCAGGGATGAGGTGAACTAAATGACAAATTTACTTTACGGCATAAATTTTGATGTGTTATATTTGATGGTAGTAATAGCTTCCATGGTTACCATGTTTTCAACAGAATTAATGGCAGTCGTTCCCATAGCGACAAAATTTAAGAGTGACAAAACCAGAATTAATGTTCTCTCATACATTGTCCCAGTCTGGGAAGTAGTTGGAACATTCTTTGTGCTCTGGCTTGTTGATATGGAGAATATTATTCCCACCCTTATGCCATCCATATCATACGCACTGTTTCCTTTATTTGCAGTATTCATATTTTTCCTTGTTGTCAGAAACTCATTTATCATATATGCAGAGTTTGTATGGCATGAAAATAAGCACTTCGATGAGAGAAAGTTATATATTGTATATACTATTGCTACATTTATAATGGGCATCATGGCCTTATCCATACTGGCAGCAATATCCAGCGGTTACGGCGTGCATCTTTATGGATTCGGAACAGAATCGCCCATACCATATTCATCCAGTTATACAAATTTCAATGCATTCTATTCTAATCTTGGTGTCATAGGATTCATCATCGGTGCATTGGTCTTAGCAAACGGTATAGGCATGGTATTTTACAGGCTCACGGATATAAATTCCGCAATTGGTAGATTTTTACCACTTATGCTTGTTATAGTAGGACTCGCAATATTCATGCCATCTTATTATTCTATTACAGCAAAAGATTATACAGAAAATTCCGCTCTTATAGTAATACCCATAATACTTGCATTAATCATTCCTATACTTTATGCATTCAAGCAGACAAACAATATAGCATCGTATAAGCCATTTATAATACTTGTTACAATAATTGCACTGACATTCATTGAGCTGAGAGAATATCCTTACGTGTTCGGTAATGCGAATATTTCTGCATACATACCTGCGGTTACAACGGACTCATCCATGGAATACCTCGCATTCCTCATCTCTCTTATCGGCGGTTTATGGCTTGTTCTGATGATGATTTATTACGGCTATGTATCAAACCACAGAATAGCAGGTCTTATACCGAAGCACCCCGAGGAAAAGAAAAGTGCAGCGCCAAAGCAATAAATATAAATTTTAAATACCTTTTTAAACTGTACATGCAAGGGGCTGTGGGGTAGCTTGGTATCCTACGGGCTTTGGGAGCCTGAGACTCCGA
>JAKAAK010000185.1 GCA_021797025.1 Thermoplasmata archaeon | reverse complement strand
GATTCCATACTTTTAACTATAGGTGCAGGAACCAATGAAATCAGGAAAAAGGTAATAAGCGAGGCACTGGTCAAGAAATACAGGGGTGATGGTAATGGTAGATAACCAGAGAAAGGTTTACATGATTGCAGGGGGCATGACCCCGTTCAAAAAAATAAACTTCAAGGAGGATTTCAGATTAAATGTAAAGCATTCCCTGGATTACGCCCTGAAGGATTCAGGCATGAAAACAGGCGACATAGATGGTTCCGTATCGGCATACTTTTCAGATCATCTCCAGGGGCAGCTCATAGCCGGAGCAATGTCAAACGATTTTATCGGACTGGCAGGAAAACCATCCAAAAGAATAGAGGGTGGCGGTGCAACAGGCGGGCTTGCCTTCCAGACAGCATATGAGGAAATAGCATCGGGCACAATGGATACATGCCTTGCATATGGCTTTGAAAACATGTCCCATGTAGGCACATGGAGGGGAAACGATATCATCGCACTGGGAAGCGATGCCAGCTTTGATTATCCTCTGGGTGGATTCTATACTGCATACTACGCACTGATGGCCACCAGGCACATGTATGAGTTCGGAACAACAGAAAAACAGATGGCAATGGTTTCAGTAAAGAATCATGGAAACGCCATGCACAATCCCTATGCGCAGGCACCCATGAATATTACAGTTGAGGATGTTATGAATTCACCTGTTGTTTCCACCCCCATAAAGATGCTGGATATATGCTTGATGTCGGATGGTGCTGCCTGCGCTATACTGGCATCTGAAGATGTGGCAAAATCCTATTCAGGAAAGCCAGTGCTCATAAGATCCATAGGATCATCCAGCGATACAATGCGGCTTGCGGACAGGCCATTCGGGGAAGTGCCATTACTGCCTAACGAAAACACCGATATGTACAGTAATTTGAAGTATCCCGGAGTACATTCCTTCCGTGCAGGCAGGCTTGCAGCAAGAATGGCATACGGGAAGGCCGGAATAACGAACCCTGAAAAGGAAATAGATTTTGCGGAGTTATATGATGCATACACATCATCTGAAATACAGGCATATGAGGATATGGGATTCTGCCCCTACGGCCATGGAGGGAAATTCATAGAGGATGGCAGGTCAATGCTGGATGGCGATCTACCTGTTAACATGGAAGGAGGATTACAGGCATCAGGGCATGCAATAGGAGCCACCGGAATAATGCAGGCTGTATACGCATTCTGGCAGCTTCAGGGAACCATTCACAAGCATCTGGGTAATAGCAGGCTTCAGGTAAAAAATCCACAGAGGGGACTCATACACAGCCATGCAGGAACAGGAGCATATGAGGCAGTAAGCATTATGGAGGCGGTTTAAACGGGATATGGAAGATTGCTTAAGACAGATCCGGTTGTGGTAGAATGGAACTATAACACAGAATATAGGCACAGCTATGCGGAAGATTCACCATTCTTTACGGCACTGGGAAAGGGTAAGCTCATAGGTTCAAAATGCAAATCATGTGGATTCAAATACGGTACATACAGGAAATACTGCATGTACTGCGGAAGTGAAACCGATGATATTGAACTTCCACTCCAGGGAAAAATTCATTCATTCACGACATGCTACTATTCCGGTGAAACCTTCAGAGGAGACGTTCCATACACACTTGTGCTGGTGGAATTTCCGGGAATAGATTCCCTTTTCATGTCCAGGCTTTTCATGAGAAATGGAGAAAAGCCGGAAATCGGAATGGATATAGTGGCACAGTTCAAAAAATTCCAGACCTTCACGGTTAATGATGTTTACTTTGTTCCTGCCTAATCCGCCTTACTAATATTTTCTGATATTTTTCCGGAATGTAGTTTGTCCCTGTATGCTATGGTGAAGAAAAATCCAAGTACGCATGTTATCGAAAGGAAAATAAGTCCTATGTCGATTCCCGCTAGCCCGAATAGCGAGAATGCCAGTATGCCTATCAAGCCACCGAATCTTCCTGCCATTTCATTGAAACCCTGTCCGGAAGCCCTGATGGATTCATCATAGTTTTCAACGGGCATTATCACCGTTGTTTTATCAGGTCCCATGGAACCGAAGAAGAATGCAAGGCCCAGAAGTATTATAATCTCCAGTCCGGACATTCTCAATGCAAAGTAGATTCCGAATCCGAGCATGCCGAGAAATACGGATCTTATAATAAATCCTGTTGCCTGCAGCTTTCTTGTTCCCATCCTCTGTATGACCAGGAATGCCAGAATTGAAGCCGGTATTGTAAATATCTTCACTATTACTGCTGAAAATGCACCGCTTACCGCAGATACGCCCAGTGCTGTTATGAGTATGAAGGGAAGAAACATGGTCAGGCTCTGATCCCCTATCTGGTACAGGAACCATGGAACCGAAAACCTGTACAGGTATTTTCTATTCTCCTTGGAGGTAACATCCTTTATTATATTTTTCATGGATTTTATTCTCTTGAATTTCCAAAGTGATGATTCTTTAAGGCCCGCCCTCATGATCAGTGGAATTATTGAGAATAAAGCCCCGGAGAGCAGTGCATATCTCCATCCCATGGAACCCAGGGTTAGAAGTGAACCGCCTATAAGATATGAAAACAGAATTCCGAAGTTTGCAAAAAACATGATGAGTGCAAGATTCCTCGTGGAATTTTTCCCGGCAACTATTTCGGAAATATAAGTAAATATTACAACGTAATCAATGCCCACACCAATGCCAACAAGTGTTCTGAAAAACATCAGCATTGCAATGCTTGTTGACAGTGCACTGCCTATTCCTGCTAGAAGGAACGTTATAATATCTATTGCAAGTATGCTCACCCTGCCGAACCTGTCTGAAAATATTCCGCTAACAACAGCGCCGATCATTGCACCCACGAATATCAGTGCCCCAAGAAGATACACAATGCCTGTACCTACATGGAATGCATTCTCCACGGGCTTGAGTGCCACGGAAATTATTGCAATATTATAGCTGGCCACAAATATGCTTATGGCACCTATTGAAATATAATATGCATTGGTAAGTTTCCTCAGGCCCCCCATCGCATATAATTAGGTATACCTAAATAAACCTTCAGTAGGAAACCTTTTGAAAATTTATGAAAGTCCGGTTACGTTTCCTGAGCTGTCTATATCGATATTCTCGGCAGCCGGATGCTTCGGCAGGCCTGGCATTGTCATAATATCTCCAAGTATGGGTATAATGAAACGGGACCCCCCATTTACCCTGACAGAGTTTACCGTCACCCTGAAATGTTCAGGGGAATTCAGCAATTTGGGATTATCTGAGATTGACGATTGTGTTTTTGCCATGCATACATAGAAACCGGTAAAACCGTTCTCCTCCGCCTGTTTTATATCCAGCAACGCCTGCCCTGAAAAGTCCACGCCGTCGGCTCCGTATACCCTGGTGGCGATTTTTTCTATTTTGGTTTTAATGGCATCATCCATTGAATATGCATAGCTGATTTTATTGTCTTTAATTGAATTCAGGACTTCCGTGGCAAGTGATATGCCGCCTGCACCACCATCGGAATAAATTGTAGATACTGCAAATCTAACCTTTCTGTTAACCAGCAATTCCGAAACCTTTTTAATTTCATCATGTGTATCCAGCGGATGCACATTGATAGCGACAACAGGCTCTATTCCGAAATTCCTGACATTGTCAATGTGCCTGAACAGGTTTTTTGAACCCTCTTCCAGTGCATTAATGTCTTCAATATCGATGTCCTTTGCACCGCCGTGGTGTTTCATAGCCCTTATGGTTGCAACGATTACAACAGCATCCACATTGATACCCGCTTCCCTTGTAACTATGTCCATAAATTTCTCGAAGCCCAGATCTGATCCGAAGCCAGCCTCTGTAACCGTGTAATCGAAGAGATTCATTGCAGCATAATCCCCCAGTATGCTGGATGTCCCATGTGCTATATTCCCGAAAGGCCCCGTGTGTATAATTGCCGGAACATTTTCTACACTCTGCACCATATTGGGCTTTAATGCATCGGCAAGCAGTGCCGCCATTGCCCCATTTGCCTTTATATCCCTGGCAAAAACAGGTTTATTTTTTGATGTATAACCTATAATTATATTGCCCAGCCTCTCCTTCAGATCCGAATAGCTTTTTGACAATGCCATTATTGCCATGATTTCCGATGCCGCTGTGATCACAAAGGAATCATTCGCAAGCACACCGTTGGATTTAGGTCCATTTCCCACTATAATGGATCTGAGTGAACGGTCGTCCATATCAACAGTACGTGGAAATGCAATTTTCTTTCTGTCTATTCCTCTTTCATTTCCGAAATAGATATGGTTATTAATCATAGCCGAAAGCAAACTATGGGCGGCAGATATTGCAGGGAAATCTCCTGTAAAAATGAGGTTGATTTTATCCGATGGCTCCACCGTGGATTTTCCACCACCGGTTGCTCCACCCTTGACTCCGAAGCATGGTCCCAGGGAGGGTTCTCTTATCGCTATACCTGAATTCTTTCCCAGTTTCTTGAGGGCCTGTGCAAGCCCTATAGCGGTTGTGGTCTTTCCCTCACCGGCAGGTGTAGGTGTCATGGCCGTCATAAGTATGATTTTTCCATGCTTTTTCCCCGGAACAGTGGTGGATATTCCAAGTTTGGCCGCATATTTCCCGTATAACTCGTAATTATCAATACACAGATCATCAAGTATATCTACAATATTTTTCAGCATAGATAATAGATATATTATTAATAGTAAACATTTGCGTTCTTCTTATAACTCATTTTCCATAGTTTTTATAGAAGTCATTGTTTCCTCTACGGTTTCCATGAAAAGTTTAAGTTTCACCTGCTCGCCATATCTGTATTCAATATCTTTCAGAAGCTTTAAATTAATTTTAATATTATTCACTGATGTGTGAATAGATGTATATGACATATATCCAGCAGATATACTATCGGTTATAAGATTTTTATTTCCATATTTACATAAAAATAATGAATTGTTCAAGTTATACATTGATATGCCGGCTATTCTCCATGACACGTATACACTTTTCTTTATAGCTATATCAAGGGCAGGTTTTCTTTCAGGATTTTCCCTGTCCATATGGAGTGCATCCATTATTCCCCTGAAGGAATCTTCATCTTCCTGGCTGAGTCTCTTGAGTTTTTCTATAGTTTCACCGGCATTGCCTGAAATATTTTCAAAATCTTTATTATATGCTTCCAGTTTCTTTTTGCCCTGGGAAAGAAGGGCTGCCATGGAATTCAGTGAGGCTGAAAACATTGAGGTTATGGCAGAGGCAGATCCCCCACCAGGTGTTGCAGACTCACTTTTTAACTTTGATATGTACTCATCAAGGTCCATATCCCCGTATCATCCATACTTTCAAAAACATTGTCATTTCAAAACTTTTATTAATATAAATTGTATATATTATCATAATAAATATATATTTATTATTTTACCTATTTAGCTCAAATATATTTATTCCAATCCGATCAAATATTATTTTATCATGGTAAAATACCAGGTAAGAAAAAGTTTTAAATTCTATTATACGTTTTTACAATACACTCGTGATGTGAAATGATAAATGTTCTAAATAATGTTATAAAAAGGGATGGCTCCACGGTTCCGTTCGACAAGAAAAAGATAGCTATGGCAATATTCAAGGCCATGCTCTCTGTGAAAACTGGTTCTATGGAGGAAGCCAACAAACTGGCAGATTATGTTACAAAGGAACTTGAGACTATGGGAAAGGAGCCCACAGTTGAAACCATACAGGATACGGTAGAAAATGTGCTCATGACGCATAAAATTGGCGGCGTTTCTTATATATCCGTTGCAAAGGCATACATATTATACAGGGAAAAGAGGAATACAGTCAGGCAGGAAAAGGAATTTCTGGGTGTAAACGACGATTTGAAATTGAGTGTAAATGCAGTCAAGGTACTTGAGGCAAGATATCTCTTTAAAGATTCCGAGGGAAAGATAATAGAGACACCAAAGCAGATGTTCCATAGAGTAGCAGTTCATCTGGGCATTATACAGGGACTTTATGATTATATATCATATAGAAAAACAGGGAAGGTACCGGAGAAGGGGACGTTATATTCCGGCATAACAAAAACCCAGGATGAAGAGCTCAGGAGAGCTTTCAGCGAACTCAAGCAGGAGAAGAGCCTGGATGGAACATATGAGGAATTCATGGATTTTATACAGACCAAAAAAACAATGGTAAACTACTGGATTGATAAATTCGAAACCATGATGACAAATCTTGAATACGTCCCTAATTCTCCCACCCTGATGAATGCTGGTGGTCCACTTGGGCAACTCAGTGCATGCTTCGTTCTTCCTGTAGATGACAGTATAGATTCTATATTTGACACGCTCAAGGCAACCGCAGAAATACACAAGTCCGGTGGAGGAACCGGGTTCTCGTTCACCAGGCTCCGTGCAAGCGATGATATAGTAGCATCTACCAAGGGTGTAGCATCTGGCCCTGTGTCATTTATGAGAATATTCGATGTTACAACCGATGTAATAAAGCAGGGTGGAAAGAGAAGGGGAG
>JAKAAK010000184.1 GCA_021797025.1 Thermoplasmata archaeon | reverse complement strand
AAGAAAAATATTAATGCTTTTAGCTATTAAGATAATATGGATAATTTCTGGGATATGAAAGCAAAGGAAATAATGCAATCATTCAGTGAAGATAAAAATTATGAGGAATGGAAAAAAAATGTTTTAAATCCATGGAATAATAAGACCGGCTATAAGGATAAGAGAAGAGAAAATTCATCATCCATGCCTGTAAAAGAACTTTATACAGCCGGAGACCTTCCAAAAAATGATCAGACCGGAATCGGTAATCCAGGGGAGTATCCATTTACCCGGGGCATATATCCAAATATGTATAGGGGAAGAAACTGGACTATGCGTATGTTTTCAGGTTTCGGAACACCGGATGATACCAACAGGAGGCTCAAATATTTAATAGAAAATGGAGAAACCGGGCTCAGTATAGCATTCGATATGCCTACACTTTACGGTTATGACTGTGACAGCAAAAGAGCTGAGGGTGAGGTTGGAAAATGCGGGGTGAATGTTTCATCATTACATGACATGGAAAGAATATTTGATGGCATAGACCTTTCGAAGGTAAGTACATCCATGACAATAAATGCCCCTGCTGCTATATTGACAGCTATGTATTTCGTTCTTGCAGAGGAAAAGGGTACTCCGCTTGAAAAAATTTCAGGAACAGTACAGGCAGATATATTGAAAGAGTACATAGCCCAGAAAGAGTGGATGTATCCACCGGAAGCCCATCTAAGACTCATCAGGGATATGCTTGTATATTCAACAGAACATGTTCCTAAATGGAATTATATAAGCGTTTCCGGGTATCATATAAGGGAAGCAGGGTCCAGTGCAGTTCAGGAACTGGCATTTACACTGGCAGATGGATTTTATTATATTGAAATGGGCATAAATGCGGGGTTGAATGTTGATGATTTCGCGCCTAGAACATCGTTTTTCTTTAATTCTTCTATCAATTTCTTCGAGGAAATTGCCAAATTCAGGGCAGCGAGACGCATATGGGCAACTGTGCTGAAAGAGAAATACCATGCAAAGGATCCAAAGAGCATGGCATTAAAATTCCACACACAGACATCTGGATACACCCTTACATGGCAGCAGCCTCTGAACAACATAGTTAGAACAACAATAGAGGCAATGGCAGCTGTGTTAGGAGGTACTCAGAGTCTACATACCAATTCATATGATGAGGCATGGGCACTTCCAACAGATGATGCTGTTAAAGTTGCACTGAGGACACAGCAGATAATTGCAGAAGAAACTGGAATAACCGATGTTATTGATCCTCTGGGCGGATCCTATTATCTTGAAAGGCTTACATGTGAAATGGAGGTGGAAGCATACAAGTATTTTTCGGAAATTGAAAAAATGGGTGGGATTCTCAGTGCTGTAAAGTCAGGATATTTACAGAAAGAAATAGCCGATACATCCTATAAAAAACAGATCAGAATAGAAAAAGGAGACGATGTAATAGTTGGAGTAAATAAGTATGTGGATAAGGATGAAAAGCCCATAAACACGTTGAAAATCAGTGATGTGGCAGAGAAAGGGCAGATCAGGAGTTTGGAGTATATCAGGAAGAAGAGGGATGAATCTAGGGTTTCCAGATCCCTCGAGAAGCTGCATAAGGCAATGGAGGATGACAGCGTAAATCTCATGCCATATATAATGGAATGTGTAAGAAACTACTGCACACTGGAAGAAATATCAAATGTAGGGAGGGAGATATTTGGTGAATGGAAAGAGCCAAAAATATACTGAAGCACCTGTAAAGGTTCTGCTGGCAAAACCGGCAATAGACGGACATGATCGTGGTATATTTGTTCTGGCAAAGGCGTTCAGAGATGCGGGTATGGATGTTATTTACGCTGGACTGTTGCCGACGCCGGAGGAAGTGGTCGATACTGCCATCAATGAGGATGTGGACGTAATAGCCCTGAGCCTTTTGAACGGAGCACATATGACCGCATTCAGAAATGTCATGGAAATACTTAGAAAACGTGGCGTAAATGATATAGCTGTGGTCGGAGGTGGAATCATACCTGATGAGGATAAACCTGCCCTAGAAAAGATGGGAATAACGGGGAACTTCGGACCCGGAACTCCCCTCAGCGTAATAATAGATCATATTAAGTTTAGAGCAAGGGAAGTAAGGAAATTGAGAGAAAATGAATACTGATATTCTGGTACAGGGCATATTAAAAGGGGATTACAGGGCGATTGCCCGATCAATCTCCATTATAGAAAATTCTGGCTATGAAGCAAGGAAAGACATAATCAGCAGGATATATCCATACGGTAAGGCGAAGATTGTCGGTATTACCGGACCCCCTGGAGTGGGAAAAAGCACCGCCATAGGTACTCTGGCACCTTTGCTAGCTACACATGGAAGAGTTGCGGTGCTTGCTATAGACCCTGCAAGCCCATTTTCTGGGGGTGCTATACTTGGAAACAGAATAAGAATGCAGGCTGCCCTGAGCAAGAAAGGAATATATATGAGAAGCACGTCCAACAGGCTTTACAACGGAGGTTTATCTGAATACACATGGGACATTGTAAAGGTACTGGAAGCCGCAGGCAATGATTTCATCATACTGGAGACTGTTGGTTCAGGACAGGCAGATGTGGATATTATGAACATAGCAGATATAACATGTGTATTTCTTGCACCGGGTCTGGGAGATGAAATACAGGCAATAAAATCAGGTATAATGGAAATAGGGGATATATTTGTAATTAATAAAATCGATCGTGAGGGTTCATATCTCGCAATCAAGGATATAAGGGAATCGCTTAACATGAGCAATAAACTGGAAACTCCGGTTATTGGAGTCAATTCGCTTACAGGGGAAAACTATGATGAAGTGGTAAAAAGTATACTTGAAATACGGCCAAAAAATCCACGTGAAAAATATTATAAAAAACTTAAAATGGTTGTCATGGAAGCTATTTACAATGAATATTCAGACTATGTTGACAGGATAGAATTTGAAGATAACCCTCTGAATGAAGACCCGTACACAATGGCGGAACAAATACTGGTAAGGGATAACAAAAACTTCGGGGAAGTAAAGGACAGGTAATGAGAGTATACAAATAATTGTAGAAACAGGAATGACTGAAATTTTTTCACCTTATTGCCATAAAATAAGTGTATGATGAATATTAACGTAAACTTTTAGTACTCATAATTTATATTTGAGATATGTACAGACCGTTAAAATATTACTCTGATGAGTTTATGAAGAATATTAACAACAGGGCAAGGGAAATTATGAGCTATATGTATCCAGCTGTTACAATGTATGAAGATAATGGATATATAGGAATTGAGGCAGACCTTCCGGGATTTGACAGAAACGATATAAAGGTTACACTTGAAAAAAATGCCATAGTGATAAGGGCAGATAGAGAAATAAAACCTGAAGGTACAGTATTTGAAAATCAGAGGCCTGATAAGGTTTTTAAAAGAATGTCACTTCCTTTAGAAGTTGACACTGAACAGGATTTTACAGCAAGATATACTGATGGTGTGCTTTCGTTGAGGATACCTGTTAAGAATGTAAAAACCGTAAAAATTGAGTGACAGATTAATTAAATATTTTTATTTATTTTTTAATATTAATAAAAATAAAACTATATCCACTACCATTATTATATATGAGATTAATGGATGAATTCTTGAAAATAAAACCATTGCAATAAACACCGCCGATAGGAACACTGTTGCGGGAAGTTTCTTAGTTTCCTGAACCGGCACTTCCTGTTCTTCCAGCCTCCGTTTCATGAGGGGGAGAACATCGAGCCCCTTTTCCAGAGAAATTACAGCTTTTTGTGCAAATTCATTCAATTCCTTCTTGTAAAGCTCCTGAAGCATGCCCTCATTGTAAAGAATATCTCTGAGCACGATAACAAACTTGAAATTCGGATCAAGTGTTTTGCAGATACCCTCAAGAAGGGATGACATTCTCATATAAAGTACAAGTTCCCGTGGAAGGTGGAATGGAAACTCAAAGATTACATTATTTGCAATTGCGAGTAGTTCCCTAATGTCCATTTCATTAACATTTGTTCCGGAGAGATTAGCTATGGAAAGCTCTATTCCCTTTCTCACTATTCCCCTGTTTGCAGCCGGTGAAAGTGCATTTAATTGAATCAGAGAATCCATTATGGTATCAGGGTCCTTGTTGATCAATCCATCATAAAGCTTTAAAAGTTTAAACCTGGTTTCATCATCCAGTTTTCCCACCATCCCAAAATCATAAAGTATAATTCTACCGTCCTTCGAAATAGATATGTTCCCGGGATGTGGGTCTGCATGGAATATATCGTTTCGCAAAAGCATGCGTATAAAGGTTATATCCAGATCATGAGCAAGCTTTGGAAGATTTGCTCCATTTTCACCAAGTTTTTTAACATCTGTAACTTTTATTCCTTCAATGTATGTAAGTATTAAAACCTGCTTTGAAGCAAACAAAACATCGGGTATAATTATATCGTATTTCTTTATATTAGCCCTTATTCTCTTTATATTATCAGCTTCGATGAGATAATTTGTTTCATCGTAAATTCTGGCAGAAAAATCAGAGATCACATTTGAGATGCTTATATAGAGAAAATTATCTATGAATCTCTTGAATAGATTGAGCAATTTTTTTATAATAATTAGATCCCTTTTGAGTACTCTGTCTATATCGTGCCTGTTTACCTTTACAGCGGCGTCTATTCCCCTGTATCTCGCTCTATAAACCTGGCCCAGTGATGCACCTGATATAGCATCCTCATCGAATTCATCAAAAACCTTATCGAGATTTCCAACATTTTCTTCTATTAGTCTACGTGCATAGGCAAAATTATCCGGCGGTACCCTGTCCTGAAGATCAGAGAATGCCTTTAAATATTCCTTTGGCAATAAATCAGGACGGGCAGAAAGCACCTGCCCAAGTTTGATAAATGTTGGACCCAGTTGGATGAATGTATTTACTGCTGTTCTACCATGCTTCTCAATTCTGTAATCATATTCCTCCTGACGCCTTGATTTTTTTCTATCAGAACTGAATTTGAGGAAGACTGGGAGCAGCTTAAATAAATATCGAATTTCTGTACTTCTTACCTTTTTAACGTCATCATTCACTGTTGCAAATTCATAACGGCTTTTTAATACTTACTAGCAAAAGATTATTATTCCTATTTTGTTTTCTGTGTTGATTTTAATTCGACGGAAGAATATTGAATTGTATATCCACGCTCAGGGATCTATCCTCAGAAATTTTAATAAAAGAAAATCAGACAAGATAATTATTACTTATTTATTATACCATTATATATCATACAGGTTTTCATATAATCCTTAAAAAATTTTATAAAAAAAAATAAATGCATGTTCCGGATTTCATACAGTGAAAAATATAGAAATATCTCCATCTATCATATCAAGCAATCTCCTGGAACTTGGAAATCAGATAAAACAGTGTCAGGTAGCGGGTGCAGAATCATTCCATTTAGACATTATGGACGGGCATTTTGTTAATAATATAACCATGGGACCTGATCTTGTTTCCGCGATAAGACGGGCAACTGGCCTGAGGCTTGATTGCCATCTTATGATTGAACGCCCAGATAAGTATTATAAATCATTTATTGAAGCTGGGGGGAACGTACTTCTTGTTCATTATGAAACACCTATTGAAGTTGGTAATTTCCTCAAGAAGCTGGGAGATGAAAACATACGCTATGGCATAGTTATAAATCCAGACACAGACATAAAAAAGGTCTATAAATTTGTCCCTACATCGGAAATTGTTCTTGTTATGTCTGTATACCCGGGATTTTCTGGCCAGAAATTTATTGATAAATCTCTGGATAAGGTCAGAGAATTGAGAAAATTCATAGATGAAAACTATTACAATACAAAAATAGAGATAGACGGGGGAATCAATGCAGAAACTGGTAAACTGGCGAGGGAAGCAGGTGCAGATATACTGGTATCTGCCTCATATATTTTCGGTAACAACATTGAAAACAGCATAAAAAAATTAAAATCCCTATAGGTCAAGGATTATTCTCCCGTTTATTCTATCCCTGAAGGCATGAAGTGCTTCTTTTATGTCCCACAAGCTGAATTCTTTGTAGACAGGAAGATCAAAATGCTTTTCCTCCATGAGAGCAAGGAGTTCTGATAAATCCTTTCTGTTACCACCTGTGGATCCAATGACCCTCAATTCATTTGTGTATATATTTGCTATATCCATATCCGCAATTTTACCAGTTAAAACACCGTATGTTATAATTCTGCCCTTTCTTTTCAGATGTTTTATCGAGTCGCTGAAGAGTTTCCCGCCCAGGGGATTTATTATTATATCGGCATGGAAATCTTCAGGTACCACATCAAGTACCTTTATCCCTGACGATTCTAGGCTTTTATTTCTGGAATATACATAAACATCGAGTCCCATTTGCCTGGCTATCTGAACTGTAAATATACCAGTGTTGCCTGCCCCATACACAAGTATTTTTTCATTCACAAGTGGACCTGCCATTTTCAATGCCCTGTATGATGTTAATGCACCTATCCCGACACTAACTGC
>JAKAAK010000183.1 GCA_021797025.1 Thermoplasmata archaeon | reverse complement strand
TGCGAGGTATTAAGTCCACGACTACTAACTGGTTGAAAATTGCAATCTATAAATCTATTATCCGGTATTGCCATTTCATTGGTATTATTTTAAATTTTATTTATTAATTCTTTAAATTACTGTATCTCAATAAACATTGTATGAGCCATGAAGTTCATACTATTATATATCAGTAGATTTAGTTATGTACTATCACTATTCATTTACCTAATCGGAAAATTACGTTCAATAACACATAAAAAATTTCAATTCCCCATATAAGTATGATTCCATATTTATGATAAATATTCATTTAGATCATTATTTACAGTAAAAATGCTAAAAATTAATTTTATTGCTTTATTTTTTGAGATTTTTTATAAGATTGTCTGCAACTGTGTCAAAGAATTTTTTAATATATTCGTTGTTGGAAACAGCAGGAATGCCGGAATCGGAATCCTCAACTATTTCAGGCATTATAGGTATATTTCCTAAATATGGAATGCCATATTCCTTGGCTATCTTCTCTGTACCGCCTTTTTTGAATATATCGGTTTCCTGGCCACAGTGGGGGCATACAAAACCGCTCATATTCTCTATTATGCCAAGAATAGGCATATTGACCTTTTTTGCAAAGTTTATCGCCTTTTTTGCATCCAGAAGTGCAACATCCTGTGGAGTTATTACTATTACAATTCCATCGGCATCCGGTACCAGCTGGCAGATGCTCAGGGGTTCATCACCTGTCCCAGGGGGAAGATCAATGACAAGAAGGTCCTTATCACCCCAGGATGTATCCTCAAGAAACTGCTGGACAGCCTTATGCCTTATGGCACCTCTCCAGATGACCGGTGTATCATGGGCTGGAAGGGCCATTTCCATTGAAATTACATCCACACCGTATTTTGTTTTTGCCGGCTCTATTTTTCCCTCCTCATTGCCAAATGCCTTTTCCTCTTCAACACCAAGCATCTTCGGATCATCAGGCCCATTTATATCTGCATCAAGGAGTCCCACCTTGAATTGTTTCTGTGCAAGTGTAACGGCAAGATTGGTTGCAACGGTGGATTTTCCAACCCCTCCCTTTCCACTCATAACCATTATAGTATGCTTTACATTATACTTTAAAGATTTTCCCGGTTGAAGGGAAGCCCTCGGTGGCGGATCGTTCATTTTTATTGTTCCTGTCATAATCTCATATTTTATATTGATATATAATATTACCCGGATTAGCTCACTTACCCTCCATTATGGCAATAACCTGATTCTGGTAAGGGAATGACGGAAATGCACCGTGTCCAGTTGTTGACAGGGCGGCAGCAATGTTTGCAAATTCAGCACTCCTGTCAATGTCACCTGTTCTTAGGAATTCCGATGCCAATGCGCCATTGAAGCAGTCACCTGCACCTGTTGTGTCTACGGCTTTCACACTATACGGTTTAAAATATTTTAATTCACCGTTGTAATCGACCAGTGAACCTCTTGATCCCAGTTTTATAATAACATTACTTTTGTATTTTTCTCTTATCTTTGATGATGCCTTTTTTGCATCCTCGATACTTTTTATATCACAACCCGCGAGCAGCTGGGCTTCAGTCTGATTCGGTGTAATAATATCAGAATTTTCAAGTATGTACCTATCCTCAACATACGGACTCGGATCGGTAATAATGACGTTTCCATTTTCCTTTATCCTGGCTATAAAATCCCTTATAGTTTTCAGTGGTATTTCCTGTTGAAATAGAACTATGGAATCTCTTATTTTAACATCCGGGAAATCATCAATGGACATATCCCCGTTGGAGCCCGGATATACTGTAATCATATTCCTTCCTGATGTTTCTACATTTATCATGGCCATGCCTGTATTCTGCCCATATTTTATTGAAAGTTCCATGTTCTCCTTTTTCAAATAATTAATTATTATCTCGGCAAAGTAATCATTACCGAGTTTTCCAAAAAATTCAGGTCTTATCCCTGTCCGTGAAACAGCAACAGCCTGATTGGCACCCTTGCCCCCCGGATACAGATAATATTTATCCGCCTTTACGGTTTCACCTGTTGAAGGCAATTTCCGGGATGACATGATTATATCAATATTTACACTGCCTATAACCTTTATATCCTTCATCGGTGATTATATTGCTATAACTTATATATTTAACCTTAAAGCTGGAAGCTCCCTGCGTTAACGTGGAGAGGAAAGTGGCTATAAAATACTTTGAATGTACTGTTACCACTATATGCTTTAAACTTTAAGTTTTCCGGTTAATAGAACCAATAGATGCTTTATAAACGGAAATATTTTTTATACTGTATATAATATAGCTTAAATGTACGATGAAACATGTATTTTCTGCAGGGAAATCGCAATCAAGGAAAACGCAGCATTTGTCTACAGAAGTTCAAATATCCTGGCTTTCATGGATAATGCACCCATAGAAGAGGGGCATGTCCTTGTAATACCTAGAAACCATTATGAGAATATATTTGACATTGATAAGGAAATATACCTGGAACTTCAACTGGTGGTTAAACGCATAGCAATAGCAGTAAAGGAGACCTTAAAAACAGACGGTTTGAATATCGGGCAAAATAATGGCCGTGTTGCAAATCAGGTGGTAATGCATTATCATGTACACATTATACCGAGATACTATAGAAAAAAGATAAACTGGGAAAGAGAAACTGCAAGCATCGATAATCTCGAAGTTGTTGCAGCAAGAATCAGGGAAGGTATTAAAGAGGTAAAATTATGAAAAGTCTTGAAGAATTATACAGCAGGGCAATGGAACTGAAGAATAAGGGCATGTCGGATAAGGAAATATCTACAGAACTACATCTTTCAGTAAATACTATAACATGGCTTTTAAGCAAGGATCTGAAGGGCAGCCGGGTATCTGATACAAAGATAGGATGGAGAAGTATCGGAGTCTTCGGAAACAGAATTGAAAAAATAGCAGAGATCATGGCAGATATAGTGGTGGAGGAAGTTCCTGATGATGAATTTACATCTATTATGGGGATAACAATAAACGGAATACCCTATGCTACAATGATGTCTGATCTCCTTGAAAGAGAATTAATAGTATACAGGCCGCACCCCTCAGGAAAAGAAGGTCTTTTCAGCAGCAATTTTGCCGGAGTGAATGGAAAGAAGGTTGTTATCGTGGACGATGTCATAAGTACCGGAGAAACCATGAAAAGAACAATAGATGACGTGAGAAACAAGGGTGGCGAGGTATCATTATGCGTTGTACTGGTATCAAAATTGAGCACAGATGAAATAAACGGCGTACCTGTAAGGTCCCTGATACGGGCAACTATGGTGGGATAATAATGTACTGGGCAGATGCCTTGGTTGAAAATCTAAAGGGAAAACAGACAGTATCCACAGGAATTTCTCCCTCAGGGCCGATACATGTGGGGAATATGCGTGAGATCCTCACGGGGGACATAATAAACAGGGCTTTGCAGGATAAAAAACTGGAAACAAGATTCATTTATCTCTGTGATGACCTTGATCCCCTGAGGAAAGTATATCCGTTTCTTGACAGCAGTTATTCACAGTACGTTGGAATGCCACTCAGCTATATACCGGCTCCCGATGGCAACGGGAAGTATTCGGATTATTTCCTGAAACCTTTTCTTGAAACACTTGCTAAGATAAATGTTAATGTTGAGGTAATCAGCACAACCGGGCTTTACAGGGATGGAAAACTGGCAGATGCAATCGATATGGCAATGAACCAGAGGCAGGAAATTGCCAGAATCATGCATGATGTTGCTGGCTATGAACTGGATGAAAACTGGTACCCATATGAGCCCCGATGCTCTAAATGCGGCAAAATCAACTCATCTATAGTAACTAAATATGAAAAACCCTATGCGTATTACAAATGCCGTGCATGTGGCAATGAAGATCGTGCAGACATAAGAAAGGACGATGGCAAAATGCCATGGCGTGTTGAATGGCCGGCAAAATGGTTTGCGCTGGGCGTTACCGTGGAGCCCTTCGGAAAAGATCATGCAGCTGCCGGTGGTTCATACGATACAGGGAAAGAGATAGCAAAAAATATTTACAATATCACTCCGCCTGTTCCACTCATGTATGAGAGGATACTTCTGAAAGGCGTCGGCGTTATGCACTCATCAACAGGCATTGCAATAACAGCATCGGAAGTAACAACATTCGCACCACCGGAGATATTGAGATTCCTCATAGCAAAGAATGATCCGGGAAGGCACATTGATTTTGATCCCGGAATGGGATTGCTGAACCTCATAGACGATTATGAAAAAATGGAGCGTGCATACTTTGGACTGGACGAATCGAACAATGAAAATTTTAAGCGTATTTATGAAATGTCCAGAATAAAAATCCTCGATGCCCCGGAAAAAATAAATTTCAGGCATATTGTAACACTCGTTCAGATATACAGCAATGATTCTTCCCTGCTATCTGCCCTGAAAAGAAGCGGATACGACAAGGATGAAATAGACGACTATCTCAAAAGTGAAATTACAATAGCAAAATACTGGCTGTCCAAATATGCACCGGATAACATTAAATTCTCACTTACGGATAAAGAATTTCTACTGACCGATGCACAGAAATCCATAATGCAGGAATTCGTGGATAAAGCAAGCAAATCAGACTGGTCATCCGAAGCAATACATGCCCTGATTTATAGCATAATAGGCGAAAGAAACGTAACACCCAAGGATATATTTACCCTGTTTTACAGGATTTTTATAGATAAGGACAAAGGGCCAAGACTCGGATATTTCCTTTCCAGCATGGATAGGAATTATGTTATCGAACGCATAGAAAGCCTCATAAAACAGGCATAAAATTCATTTTTATTATTAAAAAATATTAAAATTATCATAAGGAATATTTTATTCAGATTCCATGTCAAATTTATCATAATCTATCATTTTTGAATTTTTCTGTTTTTCCCTCTCGGGTGTTCTAAAATAATAAATAATTACATAAATCAACAGGCCTATCAATGATCCGAAAAGTGCCTGCGGGAAATATGCAAATATATAATCGTAAGGCCCTATCCCGAATATTGCTATTACTGTTCCAATTCCAGCAGGAATCAATGCACCTAACCTTATGTTATTTTTTATAGTTCCAGGTATTTCATAATAATCTTTTATGCCTGTTGTATGCTTTAGGCGCATAAACCAGTCAAAAATGAGTATAAATGTGAACGGAAATATTATAGCCTCCAGTATGTCTATAAAAGAGGATATCCGTGCAAGTATGCCTGCTATTGCCAGTACTATTCCGCCTATACCAAGAAGAAGTGTTGCTACCGGCTGTGCCCATTTTTCATGCAGACTTTTCCCGAATAGTGGCTGAAGAGATGTGAGAAGATCAGCCGTTGCTGGGTAAAGATTCATGGCATTTGGGTGTATTAATGAAAGTGCGAGCAGTACTGCAGCTATAATTATTATAACCCTGTCTATTCCATGTATTCCGGGAAATGCCAGGACTGCCACATTCCAGCCTATCTTCGGATCCACGCTGTTGCCAAAAAATCCGACTATTCCCATAAGAAGAACAGGGAGCATTATTCCCAGCGGGCTTGCAACAAAGTAGCCTGCCCTTGTTTTTCTCTTCTCCTTTGTGGAGAATGGAACCCCGAATCTGGTCTGTGTGGATATCTTATATGTCCATGCTAGTATAGAAAAACCGAGGAGAAAATCAAGCGCGCCACCCCATGTAAACGGCCCTATAGGATTAAGCAATGACCCTGCATTTATCCTGTATGTGGTAAAAAGGAAATAGGTCAGTATCCCAAAGCTTATTATTAGAAGAGGGGCAGTGTACCTGAAAAAATATTCAAGCCATCTAGCTCCAAGGAGAACAAGAAGTATCTGTATGCCACCCATAATAATATACCATTCTATAATGGATGTATGGGTGAGACTGCTGATTATCAGGGCCCCGACACTATCATTCAGCCCGAAATATCCAAGATTCAAAAACGTAAATATAAGTGAGTAGCCACCGGACGACATATAGCCGTATGTTTTTCGTGCCACTACAAGTGACGGTACCGGTATCTGCCGGCCCATGTCTGATATTAAACCTGCCGGTATTAATCCTATGCCCGTTGCCAGGAGAATAGCTATAACGGCATCTATCAATCCCATATTATATAGTTTTTCTCCGGCTATTGGAACAAGTGCTGCTCCGCTGGCCATGGCCCAGAATATAAAAAATTTCCATGAAGTCATGTTCCTTTCTTTTTTAGGTATTGGATTAACCCCTACAACCTCAAAGCCATCTTTAATTACCTCATCATCATTCTGTTCTGACATTGAATCATAAGGTTACCAAAATATTTAAATATTTATCTTATAAAAACAAAATATCTAAATATAAATAGTAATTATATATAATATTTTAGATATTTTAATATAATTTTTATATATATTATCAGGAAATACACAAAAATGTTTATTAATAATTAATTAACTATTGCACGGTATAGGTCATTTTACCTTAGCATGTCCGGGCTATATTATCCGGATCAAACCGGGCGGTTCTGCAATCATCACAGGAAAATTTATAACCG
>JAKAAK010000182.1 GCA_021797025.1 Thermoplasmata archaeon | reverse complement strand
ATGTGGGTCATGCGGAATGAGCTATGAAATAGCCTCTATTAAAGGAGATATAGTGGAAATCAAACCTGCAGAGAATGTTGGCGAGGACTGGGGAGAATAAGTTGTTGAAGGTCGGTATTGTTGGGGGATCAGGGTACGTAGGCGGGGAGCTTCTCAGGCTTCTTGTCGGGCACAGCAATGTGGAAATAACATCTGTGTCCTCTACCAGTCATGCAGGTGAGAAAATATCGAGAATTCATCCAGACCTATACGGATTCACAGATTTAAAATTTGAAGATATTTCTCCACTGGATATGGCTGGTAAGGTTGATTTAATATTTCTTGCACTTCCACATGGCACATCCATAAAATACGTTCCTGAACTGGTAGAAACAGGAGTTAAAATTATCGATATGAGCGCTGATTTCAGGCTAAAAAATTATAAACTTTATAAATACTGGTATGGTTATGAACACGGATATCCGGATTTAATCAAGAAGTTTGTTTACGGAATGCCCGAACTTCACAGAGAAGAGATCAGGAATGCCAGATTTATAGCAACTCCAGGTTGCATTGCGTCTTCTTCAATTTACAGCATAGCCCCGTTTCTCTCACTGGATACAGCAAGTGACATTATAAACGTGGATGCCAAGGTGGGATCATCAGGTTCCGGTTCCGGACTGGATGAATCCAAGGTGTTTTCAGAAAGATTCGGTTCAGTAAGGGCATACAAACCCGCGGGTCACAGGCATACACCGGAAATAGAACAGGAACTGGAATATGCATCCGGCAAGAAGGTAAAAATTGCACTCTCGGCCCATTCCGTAAATATGGTAAGGGGAATTCTGACAACATCAAGCATATACGCTGAACAGGATGAAATCTATCTGTGGTCACTCCTCAAAAAATTTTATGGAAATGAGAAATTTGTGAGGCTGATAATGGACCGGAAGAGCAATTATAAATATCCTGACCCCAAGACAGTGGTTGGTTCTAACTTCGTTGATATAGGCTTTGCCCTGGATAAATATGTCAAAAGGATTGTATCATTCGGTGCCATTGATAATCTTATAAAGGGCGCTGCAGGAAATGCGGTTCAGTCAATGAATATAATGAATGGGTTTCCCGAATACGAGTCTTTGATGGCTCCATCATTATTCCCGGTGTGAAATATGAAAGTAATAAAAATTGGTGGAAGTATACTGGAAAAATTTCTGGAAAATGATAACCTGTATACTGTTATAGAAGAATTAAATGAGCCAGTCGCAATAGTACACGGAGGTGGCAATTATCTTGATAATCATGCAGACTCGTTCAATTATAGTCCTAAATTTGTCACCTCCCCTGAAGGAATACGTAGCAGATACACGGACAGGAGCACTCTGGAAATATTCACCATGGTTATGAATCTGATCAATCAGAAAATAGTGCTCAATCTGAACAGGCACGGGATCAAGGCGGTAACACTCAACGGCATTCTTAAGGCCAGAAGAAAGGAGAGACTGATAATTTTGAATGAAAATAACAGAAAAATGGCAATAGACGGAGGGTATACCGGAAGAGTGGAATATTCTGACCCTATTCCGGTAAGGAATTTAATGGATGCGGGATATATTCCGGTAATTTCTCCGGTGGCATTCGGTGGTGATAGCTGCCTGAATGTGGATGCTGACAGGGCAGCGGCATACGTTGCAGGTTCCATAAAGGCCGATACACTGACATTTCTTACAAATGTCAATGGCCTTTACTATGAAGACAAAATCATAGAGAAAGCAGACACAGCTTACATAAAAAGTATTTTGAAATATATCGGAAATGGCATGGACAAGAAATTAATGGCCTCGATTGAGGCGCTTGAAATGGGGGTAAAACAGGTGACAATTTCCAGTCCCTTCCATAATCTGGAAAACGGCACGGTGATTTGTAATGAATTATGAGAATGAACATATAGCAAATACATACCAGAGATTGCCTGTAAATATCCAGAACGGCAGCGGTGCCATACTTCATGACATAAACGGCAAACGCTATATTGACATGATGGGTGGCTACGGTGTCGCAATACTTGGATACGGCAATAAGGCTGTAAAGGAGGCCGTGTGCAAGCAGTTTGATATCATATCAATAGCACATGCATCAGAGTATACACCGGCAAGGGAAGAATTCATAAAAGACCTTACAGGTATTGTGCCTTCCGGACTGGATAAATTCTATCTGGGCAACATCGGCGCAGAGGCAATAGAGGCTGCAATTAAGGTTGTAATAAAGTCCTCAAAAAAACATAAAATAATTGCAATGACAAATTCATACCATGGAAAAACTGCAGGTGCGCTTTCAATCACCTATTCAGAGAAATACAGGAAATCCTTTGGGCAACTCCTCATGAAAGATGTGGAATTTATCAGGTACAATAACATGGAAGATCTAGATAAACTGGATAAAGATCCTGATATTGCTGCGGTTTTCTTTGAACCAGTACAGGGGGAAGGGGGAATAAACATACCTTCTTATGACTATGTGCGGGAATTAAGGAACAGAACAGAAAACAATGGCATAATACTTGTAGCCGATGAAATCCAGTCCGGTCTTGGAAGAACCGGTAAGATGTGGGCTCATGAACATTTCAACATTAAACCGGATATCATAACCATAGGAAAGGGAATAGGGGGTGGAATGCCCCTGTCAATAACTGCAGGAAAGCCCGAATTCATGGATAATCTATCCAAGGGGGAGCAGTCATCAACAACCGGGGGAAATCCGCTTGCAATGGCAGCAGGTAGTGCTGTAATAAAACAGCTTGGTGCCTCCATGATAATGGATGTTGAAAGGAAGGGAAACATTCTCAGGGATGAATTGAAAGCAGGGTTACAGGACGCAAAATCTGTAAAGGAAATCCGGGGTCTCGGATTAATGGACGCAATAGAGCTCAAGACAAAATTCCTTCCTGTATTGATGGGCATGATCAATAGGGGAATCTTACCATTATACTCCGGAATCAATATAATCAGGATGCTTCCTCCATATGTAATATCTGATTCAGAACTGAAGGAGGCAGCAGGTATCATGTCAGAGGTAATTCTCTCTCAGGGCACAGAGGTTATATCTTGAAAATTACAATGCTATTTGACATTATGCGCTGGGAAGAGAGGGCAATACTCAAGTCCCTGCAGGATAAAAGCATGGATGTGCAGCTTCTCAATGTCAAGGAACTCAATCTTGATTTACAGAAATTGAATTATGATTTCGGGGACATATCGATCCAGAGAAGCACTGGGTATTACAGGAATATACATTCCACAGCATATGTGGAATTTACTGGAAACAGAATACTGAATAATTTCAACGCAACTATTATAACCGGCAATAAGATGTTCACATCAAGCGTGCTTTCACAGCACGGTATAAGAATTCCTAAAACCTTTGTTTCATTTTCCAATCAAAAATTTCTGGAGTCGTTCAAATCCGATTTCAATGGAAGGGCCGTAACAAAACCTGTTACAGGCAGCTGGGGAAGAATGATATCACTCCTGAATGATTACTATGCAGCCATGGATGTTTCAGAATACAAGGAATATATGTACCCTATCTACCAGGTAAATTACACCCAGGAATACATTAACGATTTTAACAGGGATTTGAGGGTTTTCCTTGTAAATGACAGGGCCGTGGCAGGCATATACAGGTACAGATCGGGAGAGGACTGGAGGACGAACACTGCACTGGGCGGAAGAGCTGAGCCATTGAAAATTACTCCAGAAATAGAGGATATTGTGGGTAAAATACACAAAGCGCTTGGTTCAGGCATTTATGGAATTGACATACTGGAATCCAAGGATGGTTATTTTGTCAATGAGGTAAACGGGAATACAGAATTCAAGAATACAGTTCCCGTAACCGGTATAAATATACCTGACTATATAGCTGAATATCTCATATCAGAGGCTAAAAGATGAAGCCAGAGGATATGCTGCTGGAAATGCTGAACATATATTCACCCAGTGGAAATGAGGGTGAAATTGCAAAGCTCATAAGAGAATACATGATAGAACTGGATTTCCAGGACCCTGTAATCGATGAACAGTTCAACGTCATATCAGTAAATGGAAATGGTACTCCATCCGTATTTATCTGCGGGCATGAGGATACAGTTCCGGGAATACTTCCCGTCAGGATCGAAGGAAACCTTGTCTACGGAAGAGGTGCAGTGGATGCTAAATCATCACTTCTTGCACTTATTCTGGGTGCCAGAAAGGCCATTGATGAAGGTTTCAAGGGAAAGTTGCTCATATCAGCGGCCTCAGGTGAGGAGAGTGACAGCAAGGGCATAAACAGCATTATGAAAGAATATAATGGTTATAATTATGCCATATTCGGTGAACCTGGCGGTGCCATGAACATAACAGCAGGGTACAAGGGCAGGATCCTCTTAAAAATAGATAAAAGAACGGAAACACATCACGCAAGTTCAGCATGGATGGAAACAAATGCAATTGATTCATTAATGGATCTGTGGTACTCAATAAGAACCAAATATGGAAACAACAGGGACTTCAACTCCGTTACTGCCGGGATCACAAAATTTGCCGGCGGTGAATACGATAATATGACGCCAGAGCATGCTTCAATGTATATTGATATAAGATATCCAAAGGCATTATCAGAGGATGATCTAATTGCGGAAATAAAATCCGACATGGCAAACATACTTGTAAACAATTATTCGTATATAATCGAAAACAGGACAGAACCATATATCTCAGATATAAAAAGCCCGCTTGTAAAATCTTTCAAGGAAGCAATAATTAAAAATAATATGTCACCTAAACTCATATTCAAGAGCGGATCGGGGGATATGAACACCCTTGGGAATCTCTGGCATATTCCCGCTGTTACCTATGGCCCGGGGGACACAAGACTTTCACATACACAGAATGAGGTTATAGATTTAAATGATTTTCACAGATCCATCAATGTGGTAGCAGATTCCCTTAAAATATTATCGGCACAAAATTCAAACAAATAATATCATCAAATGTGCCATAACAGGTCTTCCGCATTTTCAGTATCCTCCATAATTATCCTGCATATTTGAAAGGGCGGATATCTGTACATTGACCAGAGCGCACAGGATATATTATGATTGCATTTTTTAAACACAGCGTATGCTATATAAACAGCAAATTGATCTAAATACACAGAATTATTTCCATAAAGTTCATATGAAAGTGACCTTATTTTTCTGGCCCATGAAGAAGAGGGTTCAGCAGAGTTGAGGATTTCTATGAACAGCCGTCTAGATGTATCCGCATCGATGGTCGTTTTTTCCACGGATTTTATGAAAAGTGAAGTAAAGTCAGTTTCCGGAGATAATTTCTCATAGTACCTCACAGATATTTCAAGCAATTCAGGAAAGGCTTTAACAATAGCCGGTGTGAGAATATTTGAAGCTGCCATGATTCTCTGCCTTTTGTAGGATATCCCATTCATGAATTTTGAAATTTTTTTGGTGCCGTGTTTATGCTTTCTGGAGTATAACATTTTTCCATACTCTTTTATTATTTTATAATAAAATGAATCAATACTGTTCTCTTCATTAACCTGACCTGCAAATCCATCCTGTAGATTTTTCTGGATATTTTTGATGTAAAAACCTGTTATAATGCAGCACCTTCTACCTGTTAGAAACTTAAAAAGTAAGGAGGAATTTTTAATAATTTCCTTTACATCCCTCCCTCTACTGTATATTTCACCTGATACGCCGGTTTTATCTGCCCTGGAAGATGGAAGCATGTAACAGGCATTAAAATTATAATATTAATTATTACCGGTTTAATTGCCCTTATAATCCGGTTTCCTCTTTTCCAGGAATGCCCTTACTCCCTCCTTAAGATCATTCCCGGCATAGAGCATTCCCATGGAGAGAGCCTCCTCATCCAGGTTCATCTTCGCAGTGCTGTATATCAGGCGCTTTGCCACATAAACTGATGCAGGTGATATTTTTTCGGAAAGGTCTTTTGCCAGACTCATGGTATTCTCATCGAGCTTATCAGAATACAGCCTTGTAATTATCCCGTATTCATATGCTTTCTGTCCGCTTATTCTCTCGCAGGATAATATCATGTCCATGGCACGGGATATGCCTATAAGATTCGGGAGCCTCTGGCTGCCGCCATATCCGGGTATAAGTCCAAGTGATGTTTCCGGGAACCCTATTGTTGAATCGGGAACTGATGTCCTGATATCGCATGCCAGCGCCAATTCGAAGCCACCGCCAAGGACGTATCCCTTCAGCTGTGCAATGAAAATCTTATTCATCCCTGTAATTCTGTCAAATATGTGCTCTCCTGTACTGGCTATCTTCATGAACATGAAGGGGTTGCTGATAAACTGGGATAAATCAGCTCCCGCGGAAAAAGCCTTGTCATTTCCTTTTATTATAACTACATTTACATTATTGGCTTCTTCTATGAGGTCAAGCTGGTGGTCCAGTGCCTTCAATAATTCAAAGCTCATGAGGTTGTTTTTTCCGTTCATCAGTGTTATTATTTCTACCTTTCCTTCTACCTTATAGCCCAGAATTCCTGTCTTTTCCTCTCTTTTAACCT
>JAKAAK010000181.1 GCA_021797025.1 Thermoplasmata archaeon | reverse complement strand
CGGACAGACCCACTTATTATTACTTAACTCTTAGGTGGAAAGCCTTCTGCGTTATGAGTAGAAAGAAGTCATCTTACATTTTCTCTCAATTTTTTATACACTTCCAGCATTTCAAATCCTTTTTCGTAACCCATTTTTATCTCATTATAATTCAACTTTGACATTACTTTTCTGACCTTATTTTCATTCTCTAATCCCAGGAGTGGTATTGACAAAAATGCGGCTGTGGATAGTAATCCTGTATTGCCAAAGGCTTTGCTGATATTTCTGAGTACTGGGAGGAGTATGCTTGAAATATATTTTCTTGAATCTGGATTTATTATCATTGTCATTATTGCTATGGGCATATCCTGTTTTTTGATATCACCTGATATCATCATTTTTATTATTTTTTTATGATTTTTCTTGCCGGGAACCCATCCCATAGCCGTAATAAGAATTTCTCTATCGGAATCGTCTTGTGCTTCTTTAAACTTATTTATAATATCATCTAGGTCTGTGGAGATGATGGCTCTGGAAATGGCTATGTATTCTCTCTCATCAGGCTGTGCATCATAGTATCCATCGAATTTTTTTGACATTTCACGGGCAAATTCATAATTTATTTTGGCATATGCACTTCTGGCTTTTTGAACGCTGATACGGTCAAGCATAGTTAAATTGTCTTCTTTAGTGGTCCCGTTTTCAATTATTTTCTGAATTATATTATTGCTAGATTTCATGAATTCTGTTCGATCATAGAGTATACGATTTAACCTGTCAAAATTGTTAATAAGGAGAAGCGCAGATGGTGTTGAAAAAGATTTGGAGATTTCTTCTGCAAATATAGAAAATTTTTCTATTGGAATTTTTCCTGATAGAAGTTGGAAATAATTATCACTTACAAGTTCGGTGCGGGCCATTGAATCAAGGGCATTCACTTTTTTCATAACTACTTTGGACAGGGCATTTTTATAAAGTGTTTGATAATATCCCATTCCTCTATAATTTATTTTAATGAAGTCGTCAATTTCAATTTCCAGGGTCTTATCTTCCATAAGAATCTTTTTTTCATCCTTTTCAGTTTGTATGAAGATTGGAACCTTCCATAATTTCTCACTTTTCTCACCGGATAAGAGCAGCTGTTCCTGTTCCAGCATTAATTTCTTACCATTATAATCAGCCTTTATTAACGGGAAACCGGATTGATTTGTCCAGTTATCCATTATAGATGTTATCTTAAGCCCAGAGATTTTTTCCAGTTCATTCCAGAGATCTGGTCCCTCTGCATTTCCATATCTAAATTTTGAAAGATAGGATGATAGTCCCATCCTAAATTTTTCTTCGCCCACATAATGATAAATCATTCTGAGTATGCTTCCGCCCTTTCCATAACTTATCTCATCAAAGACCTGTTCTATATCTTCAGGCTCTCTCACCTCAACATTTATTGGGTGTGAACTTTTAAGCGCATCACTTGCCATGGAACCAACCGTTTCATTAAGATAATAAGTTTTCTCTTCTTCATATTCCGGGAAAATTTTATCCACGCATAATGACGACATAAACGTGGCAAAACTCTCGTTTAGCCATAAATCATTCCACCATTTCATGGTAACCAGATTTCCGAACCATTGGTGGGCAATCTCGTGTGCAATGACTACTGTGATCATTATTTTTGTTTGGGAATCGGTATTTTCGTTATTCAATAATGCGTCCTCTCTGAAAGTAATTGCACCCCAGTTCTCCATTGCCCCAGCTGCAAAATCTGGAACGGCAATGAGATGCATCTTCGGAAGAGCATAAGGAATATTGAAATATTCTTCATAAAAAGTAAGGCATTTATCAGCAACATCGAGGGGATAATCATCTGATCTCATTTCACTGCCTGGTTTTGCAAGTATAATTTCACAGCTTCCATGCTTCTTGGTCTTTGTTATAAACTTGCCTATACCTATATAGAGAAGATATGTAGACATAGGAGGTGTAGGACTAAATTTTATTTTTCTTGATCCTGCATCATCCCGGGTGTTAGACAATTGTGGCATATTGCTGATAGCATCCATATCCTCTTTGATTATAACCGTAAGTTCAAATATAGCCTTCATGGATGGATTGTCAAAGCAGGGGAAGGCTGCGGAAGCATCGTTTGACTCGAATTGGGTTGTGATCATTGATTCTTGACCGTTTCCAGCCCTATATAAACCTGATAAGCCATTACCATACTTACCTGTATACAGGATCTGTATCTTCCCTTCACTTTTTTCCATTTTTTCAATTTTTAGTTTCTTCTTTGTTTCATCGTAGACAAATGTTTTTTCTTTGTTATTAACCAATAATTTTTCAATATGAAGTTCTTTAGCGTCGAGAATCAACTCTTCATCATCTGAACTGAACAAAACTGTACAATCACCCTTAAATTCCTGGTTATAAAGAAAATTCATCACCAATTCATACTTTTCAGTTGCTACAGGCATTTTATGACATATACAGGTATTATATTAATTTTCCACTAGTGTTCAGTGTTTTTACATAACATAAATTTTCTTGATAGTACACTAACAATTCTCCAAATATATTTATAAAGAATATGAATTGCTCCTGTATGCCATATAGATACCATGGAAGAGAAATTTTTATAATTGCCCACAGAGGTGGTGGTGAATTGTTCAAAGAAAATACAATATCTGCATTTACAGGGGTTGAAAAACTCGGGGTGGATGCTGTGGAGTGTGACGTTCAGGTTACAAGCGATGGAAATTTGGCTGTGATGCATGACCCTGACTTGAAAAGAACGGCAGGAATAGAGGCGAAGATCGGAGACATGAGCACTGAAGAGCTGAAAAATATTAAATTGAATGGTGGTGAACATATTCCCATGCTAGAGGATGTATTGAACTCTATTCATATTCCTGTAATGATTGAACTCAAATCCATGGAAACAGTAAAATATATAACCGAACTGTTTACTAAAAATCCGGAGTTCCGTAGGAGAAGCGTTTTAATCTCCTTTTTTCACGACACCCTTCTCATGATGAAGCAGAAGTTTCCAGATATAACATGTGGTGCTTTGATTGCTGGATTTCCTGTTGATCCTGTTTCCATGGTAAAAAAATGCGGATGTGATACCATAGCCATCAATTATGAGGGACTTACCTGTTCATATGTTGATAGGTGCCATGATGGAGGCATAAGAGTGAGTGTCTGGACCCCAAATGATTTAGCAGGAATAAAAAACTCATTAGATGCAGGTGTTGATGTAATTGCGTCTGATCGCCCTGATCTGGTTATCAGCTTAATCGAATCCAGATAGGCTAATTATTTATTCAGGTCTTCCAGAGATTTCTTTGCAGTTTCTTTGCCTAATACCAGCGTTACAATAAGCCCCATCCCGGAAATAGCGGCAAGAAAAATTAAACCACCACCGATTCCATAAAGCGCAGATACTAAAGCAAAGGTGAATATGCCGAATAATGCTCCGACCCGGCTTATGGTTGTCCCGAAACCCTGAGCAGTGGATCGTATCTCAGTAGGATAAAGTTCCTGGGGATATACAGAGCTGATAATCCCGGGTCCAAGTTCCTCTGCAATTTCAAAGACGACAAATAACACTACAATGTAAATAACAATGGGAAAATATTCAAATAATATGGCTGCAAGCAAAAGTGTTACCACCATACCGGTGAAACCTATCATGGTGAGGCTTTTCCTTCCAACTGAATCTATAAATATAATTGCAATCCCGGCACCTATAATTGCAAGCAACGCAATGATTGTGGCATAACCCGAAGCAGCATCCGAGGTTAATCCAAGGTCTTCAAGAATGGATGGCCCGTTTAAGGCTATTACGTATGTAACGGCGTCAAGTGCAAACCAGAAAACCGATATAAAGACAGTAGCGGCAATATATTTTTTTTTGAAGAGGTCACTGATTTTAGTTTTTGTATATGTTACAGGAACATGGACACTCGCATTGCTATCAATTATTTCCATGGACTCATTAGCCTGTTGATTTTTTCCATGGGAAAGAAGCCATCTAGGAGATTCCGGTACATCACGTCTCAATATCAGAATGAATATCGCTGGAATAATGCCTACCAGAAACATATATCTCCATGAAACGTTCCCAAGTGGGATCAGAACTGTGCCTATACCATATGCTCCGAATGCCCCGATAAACCATGCAGCACCAGCCAGGCTGAGCAACATTCCTCTATGTTTAGCGGGAGAAAATTCGGCTATAATTGTGGGAGTTATTGCATAATCAGCACCTATTGCAATTCCCAGGAGAAGCCTGAATATAAGAAGTTGAATATAATCAGTAGCAACTGCACATAGAACAGTAAAAATTATAAAAAATATCATATCCCACAGGTATAAATATCTCCTGCCTTTTAAATCAGCAATATAGCCAACAACGATTCCCCCAAATATCATGCCCAGAATTGTGGAACCTAGGAGAAGAGTCACTTCCGTAGAAGTAAGCGCGAACTGTGGCCTCAATATGAGTATAGCCACAGATATAATAGATATGTCAAAACCATCAAGAAAACTGCCACCGGAAGAAAGCATTGCAATTTTAAAATGTATTTTCTTTAACTTACTATCATCTAATGCCTTAAACACTACTTACTATTGCTTAGGGCATTTAATATTTTGGTATATATTTTTCGTTAACTATATATTATCTCTTAACTGTCAGATCTAACTGTGTATCTCCAGAACATTACTGATACTGTTGATTTTTCTCACATATTATTTTCGTCGGATAAATCATTTCTCATTCTTTTAAATAATATCTGCTGGTTAAAAATTAATATTAAATTTTATCCAGTGCCTGCTGAAGATCCTCGAGTAAATCCTCATAATCTTCTATGCCTACTGAAAGCCTGATAAGATTGTCGGTGATTCCTGATTTTTTGCGTTCTTCAGCAGACATTTCACTATGAGTCGTTTCAGCTGGAATGGTAATGAGACTCTCCACACCCCCAAGGCTTACCGCCGGCATGGGAATTTTTAGGCTATCGATAAATTTATGTGATTCATTGATCCCACCCTCAAGTTTGAAAGAAACCATCCCACCAAAGCCATTGAGATTTTCTTTTGCAATTTCATAGTATTTTCCCTGCTTTAATCCGGGGTAATACACTTCCTGTATTTTTTCTGACCTTTCCAAAAATTCAGCAATTTTCATGCCATTTGAGTTATGCCTTTCCATTCTAAGTCCCAGTGTTTTCAGTCCACGGTATGCCAGGTAAGCCTGGAATGCATCGGGTGTTGCCCCCAGTGTCTTTCTCATATCCACTATACCGTTGTAATAACCATCATTATTGCATCCTATAACTCCTATGAGTATATCCGAATGCCCGCCAATGTATTTCGTTCCACTATGTATGATAATATCTGCACCGAAATCCACGGGAGTTTGATTGAAAGGAGATGCAAATGTTGCATCAACAATAAGTATTATGTTATTTTCTTTGCAGTATTTACCGATTTTCTTGATATCTAGAGCGTCCATCAGGGGATTTGGTATAGACTCAATATATATTATCTTATAATCATTTCTCCGGATGTTGAGTTTATTCATATCATCAACCGAAATCATATCAACATATATTCCGTATGACTTGAGTGTTCTTGCAAAGAAATAATAGGTCTGCCCGTAAAGCACATTTATTGCAAGCATTCTATCTCCGCTCTTCATAATTGATAATACGGTTGCAGTAATTGCACCCATTCCACTGGAAAATGCTACTGCATGGTTTGTTTTCTCCAGGGATTTATATTTATTCTCAAAGGATTGAACTGTAGGATTGCCCCATCGAGAATAAAGGAATGTTGATTTGCTGGTATTATCAGCAATAATGGTTTCAGAGCTATTCGGGTACTTATATGTGGAATCTTCGAAAATTGGTGTTGTCACATTTCCTATCTCCGGTATATACAGATCGCCGGCGTGTACTGCTTTAGAATTAAAACCTTTAATACTCATAATAATATATTATTACAATATATAATAAATTATTTACCGGAACGCAAACTTATTTTAAATATCCGGTAGTTTGATTTATCATGTCTTAATTTACGATAAATGGCATCATATGAATTAAAAAGAATTCTTGGCCTGAGATCCGCTGTTATAATAAATCTTGGGGCTATAATCGGGGCTGGAATATTCGTTATAATAGGTATAGCTGCTGGCAAAGCTGGACCAGCAATAATTTTATCCATTTTTATATCTGCTATCATAGCAATATTTACAGGATTAAGCTTTTCAGAAATTGCACAGCATATATCCAAGGAAGGTGGCGTATACGAATATGCAAAGGAATCTTTTGCACCATCTGCCGGTTTTATAGGCGGAACCATGTGGACGTTTTCTAACATGATAGCAATTTCAGCAGTAGCATTAAGTATGGGCAGTTATATAAATTCATTATTTCACCTGCATTTAAATTTGATAATTTATGGAATTCCGGTCATAATCCTCTTCGCTGTTTTAAATATGCTAGGCATAAAGAATTCAGCCAAGACATTATCCATTCTTGTGGGTGTTAATGTAGTGATTTTAATCATATTCATTGTCTCAGGATTATTTTATTTCAAAGTATCAGATTTCACTGATTTTGCACCCAGAGGATTTACAGGAATTATGGAAGGTTCAGCCCTGATATTCTTTGCTTTCACTGGATTTT